>CAJGCH010000025.1 GCA_904501845.1 uncultured Bacillaceae bacterium
ATCCATCCATACTGGAAGAATATGCTCACAAATGGCTGGGATGAAATATCCTTGACCATGCAATATGAGGATTCTATTAAGGAATATGAAGAGCGAACACTTGCTTAAGAGCTTTCAGGTAAGTTTGCTGATAGAAGGAACAGGCGGAAAACGAATGTTTTCGCCTGTTTTTATTTTTCACTAAGATTCGCCTTTGGGTATTAGCCGACATGATCACAGGTTAACCAGGGAGACTTGGCATCAAAGATATAATGATAAAAAAGTCTGAATCATGTTGGAGAAGGCATCTTCCGTATATTATATTGTCGTTTTGGGAAAACGCCTATTTATTGTTTCCATTAAATGAAGAGGGTTCTTTGTCTTCAACTATTGGGCCGTTCATTCAATAACAAGTACGGCCACTTTCTTTATGGAGGCGGCTGTTTTTAAACAGCTCAACTAGAGTAACAATCTTGAAAAATACTAAAACATTTTATTCCCTTTTTCAGCAAAAACCTCTCTTGCTGCTTCTATGAAAGATTCTATGATTGGTGAAAGCCACTTCTCTTTATGATGGGCCATATGAGTGTATACATGCAGATCCGGATTCTGCCATGAAAGAGCGGCAAGATCACCTCGTTCCACTTCAGCTTCTACTGTAATCTTAGGCAGAAAGGCAATGCCAATTCCTGTCATTGCGCATTGTTTAATGGCCTCCGCATTTTGAAACTCTAAATAAGTAAGGTTATCAATGCCTTTTTTCTCAAAGGATTGGTCAAACATCGTCCGATAGGGACATCCCTTTGCGTTAACCAGGAATACTTCTCTATGAAAATCTTCCGGCTGCAGGGCAGCTCGTTTCGCAAGAGGATGGTCAGGTGCGACGAACAAGCGGAACGTTTCTTCCACTAACGATTCTACTATAAGCCTGGTTGAGAGAATGGTTTCATCCAGCATAAAGACAACATCAGCTGCTCCATCAAAGAGTGCTTGCTTGAGTTCTTGGTTTGGAACTGAGCGGAAGATGAGGCGCACTCCAGGGTGACGGGAACGAAATAGTTGAAAGACAGCTGGAAGCCGGTAGGCGCAAAGAACCTCGTTTGCACTTATCGTGAGGGTACCAGTCAGATGTTCATTGTGATGAACGGAACTGCGAGCTTCGTCCAGCTTTTCGAGAACATCTTGGATATGAGTCAGGAAGCGCTTTCCTGGGGTTGTGAGTACGAGCTGCTTGCCCAATCGGTCGAAGAGACGAACGCCAAGCTCATCCTCCAATGCTTTTATTTGCATCGTCACGTTGGAGGGAACATAGTTCAGTACCTCTGCGGCACGGCTGAAATTTAACGTTGAAGCAACCGTGCGGAATGTCATCAGATGGCGTAATTCCATCGTGGACCCCCTTTTAACTTTCAATATAATTGAATGCTGCTTTGGATTTTACTCACTTTTCCAAACATTACCACAGGATTATACTGGCAACAAGACATTCATTACACTTTGAAGGGAGAAATAACCCAATGGATTATGAAATTTTTAATTTAGGGGACGTGGCTTTGCAATCAGGAGTGATATTGCCGAATGCTTTTCTTGCTTATAAGACGTACGGAGAACTGAATGAAAAGAAAGATAATGTTATCATCTATCCAACTGCTTTTGGTGACCAGCATATTCAGAATGAATGGCTGATTGGAGAAGGCATGGCACTAGATCCACAGAAATATTTCATTATCATTCCCAATCTGCTGGGAAACGGTTTATCTTCGTCTCCTGCTAATACACCTCCCCCGTTTGATAAGGAAAAGTTTCCGCTGGTAACCATCTATGACAATGTTCAATTTCACTATCGGCTGGTGACCGAAAAATTTGGCATTCAAAAGATTGCTCTTGTGGCTGGATGGTCAATGGGAGGCCTTCAATCATTTCAATGGGGAGCGAGTTATCCAGATATGGTGGAACGGATTGCTCCTTTTTGCGGAGGTGCAAAGACGTGGCCGCAAACATATGTGGTTCTTGAGGGCATGAAGGCTGTGCTCATGTCTGCAGTTGGCTTCGATTCAAGTAAACTAAAATCGTTGACTTCTGCAGACATGCGCGCTGTTGGCCGAGTCTATGCGGGATGGGGTTTATCCCAGGAGTATTACAGAAAGGAGCTATATCGTGAAATGGGATATAACTCATTAGAAGATTTTTTGGCCGGCGTCTGGGAAAATAGCTTTATGAAGATGGATCCGCACAATGTCCTTGCGATGATATCGACAGGACAGGATGCAGATATTAGTGCTAACCCTTTATATAATGGAGATTTCGATAAGGCTCTCAATAGCATTAAAGCGCATGCCTGCATCATGCCAGGGAGTACAGATTTATTCTGCACAGCTGAAGAAAATGAATATGAGGCTCAACATATTGCAACTGCTGTTTTAAATCCAATTGATTCAGTCTGGGGCCATTTTTCCGGCCGCGGAATCAACAGTGCCGATAATCAATTTATTGATGAGAACCTAAAACGATTGTTAGCTTTAAGTGCGAAGGGATAGAGAAATGCAGCTTTTTTTGATATAGACCGCACTTCTAGGAGTTAGTTAAAAAGAATACCTCCATTTTGATTGATTTCTTCAAAATGGAGGTATGTATTTAAGTAAGGGTTTAAGAATCTATTCTAAAACTACACCAATATAACTACTAACCTGCCAAAAAGATAAAGACAGGCAAGTAACAGCCTTATTGCAAGCTGAACATTTTCAGCCAATATCTCAGGCAGGCTCATAGATTTTTAGGCAAGTCTTATAATTAGTATCCTATTCGGCAATGTTTTGTTTTTCACAGAAAGGCATGCTACACTTACTTCAATCAATTTATTTATCCAAGGCGGTACAAGTATGAAGAAAAATGATCACAAAATAATTCCCTTTCCGCATCTGAGCGAATTGTTGATGAAAAAGGGCATGGAGGCAATGGAGGACAAGAATTACAAAGATGCGTATCGGTATTTTGACCAAGGAATACAAATAGAACCAGAGCATGAGGATATTAATATCGGGCTGGCATTATCCTTGGTCGAGCTGGGGCGCTATCAAGAGGCGAAGGAAATCGTCAAACGAATGATGGACCAAGGCATCGGCGAATATTTTCATGTAATTAATATTTATTTGATGATTCTTCTTCAATTAAATGAGCATGAGGAAATCATAGCGGTGATCGAAGCATTATTTGACGAGGATCAAGTCCCGCCAGAGCGGGTAGAATCGCTTGAGAACCTGCTCGCAATGAGCAAGAGGATTGCCGGGCAGCAGGAGGATTCATCCCAGCCATCACCTACAGAGGGCCTTCCGATAGATGAAGAAGAGGTTCTGCGAATTCTTGAGTCTGGCACGATTGAAGAGCAATTATACATACTTTCATCCTTATCCAACCAAAACATACGCCCGTGGGCTGATAGCTTGAGCCAATACTTAATAGAAGAAAAGCATCCATTTCTGAAGACGCTGGCTCTGTCCCTTCTGCGGGAACAAGAAGTAAATAGAACGATTGAAATGGATAAATTTGGGCAAAGATGGACGGTGAACATTGAAGACCTTCCAAAGGTGGAGGAGACAAGATTCCTAACGGAGCTTCAAAAGGAATTAAGCGAGAAGCTTGAACATAATGATCCTATTATGTATGACCAAGCGCTAGAGATGGTCAAACGGCATAATATTCTCCTTTATCCATTAAATATCGACCATTTGTCGATTTGGGGAGAAGCCTATGAGAGACTTGTTAAAGAAGCCTATGGACTTGTTTGGGATGAGCCTGATGAAGAGATAGCTGGGATTCTAGAAGAAATAAGAAGCCTGGAGGGGATTACTTTCCCTGTTATTTGAAGGCCGAAGTGTTGAAACATGGAAAACGTATGGTATAATATAATGGTTGCAATATGCATGTGTACAGGCAAAGGTCTGTGCGGCCTAAGGATCAATATATCTGGTTTGATACAATGCCAGTATTAAAAAAAGACGATTTATTAGGAAATATATATAGTTGGAGGGAAAACCATGTCTGCAAAATGGGAAAAGCTAGAAGGTAACCGCGGCGTCTTAACCGTTGAAGTTCCTGCTGAAAAAGTGAACGAAGGATTAGACTCTGCGTTCAAAAAAGTGGTAAAACAAGTACAAGTTCCAGGTTTCCGTAAAGGAAAAATGCCTCGTTCTTTATTCGAAAAGAAATTCGGCGTAGAATCTCTTTACCAAGATGCGCTTGATTTCATCTTGCCTGAAGCTTATGCTGCAGCGATTGATGAAACAGCTATCGTGCCAGTAGATCGCCCTGAAATCGACGTTGAACAAATGGAAAAAGGACAAGCTCTTATCTTCAAAGCTACTGTTACAGTGAAGCCTGAAGTGAAGCTTGGCGAATACAAAGGTCTTGAAGTGACTAAATTCGACACTGAAGTGACTGATGAAGAAGTAAACGAAGAAATCAAACAAATGCAAGAGCGCAATGCTGAGCTTGTTATTAAAGAAAGCGCAGCAGAAAAAGGCGACACAGTTGTTCTTGATTTTGAAGGATTCGTTGATGGTGAAGCTTTCGAAGGCGGAAAAGCTGACAACTACACATTGGAACTAGGTTCTAATTCTTTCATCCCAGGTTTTGAAGACCAATTGGTTGGCCTTGAAACAGGCGGAGAAAAAGACGTGGAAGTTACTTTCCCAGAAGAATACCATGCTGCTGAATTAGCGGGCAAGCCTGCTGTATTCAAAGTGAAAATTCACGAAATCAAAACAAAAGAGCTTCCAGCACTTGATGATGAGTTTGCGAAAGACGTAGACGAAGAAGTAGAAACTTTAGATGCTCTAAAAGAAAAAATCAAAAACCGCTTAGTGGAAAAGAAAAACCACGATGCTGAACACCATGTAAAAGATACGGTTATCGAGAAAGCAGCAGAAAACGCTGAAATGGATATTCCAGCTGCGATGATCGATACAGAAACAGACCGCATGGTTCAAGAGTTTGGTCAACGTCTTCAAATGCAAGGCATGACTCTTGATATGTACTTCCAATTCTCTGGACAAGACGAAGCTGCTCTTAAAGAGCAAATGAAAGAGGAAGCTGAAAAGCGCGTACGCATCAACCTTACTCTTGAAGCAATCGGCAAAGCAGAGAACATCGAAGTAAGCGAAGAAGAAATCAATGCTGAAGTTCAAACAATGTCTGAGCAATACGGATTATCTGCTGAGCAAATCATCCAAGCGCTAGGCGGCACTGAAAGTGTTAAAGGCGATTTGATTGTAAGAAAAGCAATCGATGTATTGGTTGACAACAGCAAAACTGTAGAAGCTTAATTCATATAATCAGAAAAACAAGGTGCGATTTTACTTATCGTACCTTGTTTTATACATATCATAATTTGCATAAAACGCTAAAAATCGACTTTCTATATCGAAATGTTTTTGAGTATACATAATTGCTTTTTTCTCGAATAAAGTGTAGATTAATTCTGAATAATCGAAATACATATGTTTCCATTTTCAGGATGAAGGATTGAAAGTCGGCCAGAATGGTTATTATGTACTTATACATAATAGCAAATGATTACGTATATCCCGTCAGCCTTTTCTTTACCTCAAATGGAGTAATATGTGTTACAATTCTTACATACCCTTCATTTGTTAATCTGATCTTTAGAGCTGCAGATTTCATGATAGAGTCCATAATACCAAGGGGTGAAACTATGTTTAAATTTAATGATGAGAAAGGGCAGCTTAAGTGTTCTTTCTGTGGCAAGACTCAGGAACAAGTCCGAAAACTCGTAGCGGGTCCAGGTGTTTATATATGCGATGAATGTATCGAACTTTGTACAGAAATCGTTGAAGAAGAATTGGGTACTGACGAAGAAGTGGAATTGAAGGATATTCCGAAACCAATGGAAATTCTTGATATCCTTGACGAATATGTCATCGGCCAAAGAAGTGCAAAGAAATCCTTAGCCGTGGCAGTGTACAATCATTATAAACGTGTCAATTCTAACAGCAAGATTGAAGATGTTGAATTGTCTAAATCCAATATATGCTTAATTGGTCCTACCGGAAGCGGGAAAACCTTGCTTGCCCAAACATTGGCTAGATTGCTGAATGTTCCGTTCGCTATTGCGGATGCAACATCCTTGACGGAAGCCGGTTATGTAGGGGAGGATGTTGAGAATATCCTTCTTAAGCTAATCCAAGCGGCTGATTATGATGTAGAAAAAGCTGAAAAGGGAATTATCTACATCGATGAAATTGACAAGATTGCACGTAAATCTGAGAACCCTTCCATTACTCGTGATGTGTCTGGTGAAGGGGTTCAGCAAGCCTTGCTCAAAATTTTGGAAGGAACAGTTGCGAGTGTGCCGCCACAAGGCGGAAGAAAACATCCGCATCAGGAATTCATCCAAATCGATACGACGAATATCCTCTTCATTTGCGGGGGAGCGTTCGATGGTATTGAACCAATTATCAAACGTCGCCTAGGCCAAAAGGTAATCGGTTTCGGCTCTGGAACAGAGAAAGAAGATATCCAAGAAAAGGATCTTCTAACGAAAGTATTACCTGAGGACATGCTTCGTTTTGGCTTAATTCCTGAATTCATCGGTCGTCTTCCTGTCATTGCGACACTTGAACAGCTTGATGAGGATGCACTGATTCAAATCCTTACAAAGCCGAAGAATGCTCTTGTGAAGCAATATCAGAAGATGATGTCCCTTGATGATGTTGAATTGGAGTTTGAAGATGCTGCCCTTCTTGAGATTGCTAAGAAAGCAATCGAGCGGAAGACAGGTGCGCGTGGTCTTCGTTCCATCATTGAAGGAATTATGCTAGAGGTAATGTTTGAATTGCCGTCACGCGATGATATCGCAAAATGCATCATCACGCCAGAATCCATCACTAAAGGAGATTCACCTAAGATTATCCTTTCTGATGGTACGACTGAAACGGTTGAGAAGAAGACATCTGCTTAATGCAGAATAGATAATGAGATGCTGGTTCCAATTGGAACCAGCATCTTTTTTTGCGAAAATAATTCTTTATCCATGCTTTATATGGGCGGGATTAGAGGTTTATTCCCATCCTGATAAGGAGATACTAGCTTGTATCTTTATACGATGAATCTTCAGGAGGGTGCATAAATGAGTTGGACAGCAGCAGTGATTATCATCCAATTATTTTTTGGTGTCGTTATTGGCTTGTATTTTTTGAATTTGTTAAGGGGGCAGCGGGTTCAAAAGGTTACGATTGATCGGGAAGCCAAGAAGGAAATGGATCAATTACATAGAATGAAGGCCATCAAACTGACAGAGCCATTGTCAGAAAAGGTACGGCCGGCAAGCTTTCACGATATTATCGGGCAGAAGGATGGCATTAAAGCTTTAAAAGCTGCCCTTTGCGGTCCAAACCCGCAGCATGTGCTTATCTATGGTCCGCCGGGGATTGGGAAAACCGCTGCCGCGAGACTCGTTTTAGAGGAAGGGAAGAGGAATGTGAAGTCTCCTTTTCGCCAAACTGCCCCCTTCATTGAGTTGGATGCTACAACAGCGCGGTTTGATGAGAGGGGAATCGCTGACCCGTTGATTGGGTCTGTTCATGACCCCATCTATCAGGGAGCGGGTGCAATGGGGCAGGCCGGCATACCCCAGCCGAAACAAGGGGCCGTCTCGAATGCGCATGGGGGTATCCTTTTCATAGATGAAATAGGGGAACTTCATAATATCCAGATGAACAAATTGCTAAAGGTGCTTGAGGATCGGAAAGTCTATTTTGAGAGTGCCTATTATAGTGAAGAAAATCCGAATATCCCCAAACATATCCATGAGATTTTCACAAACGGTCTCCCGTCCGATTTTCGCCTGGTTGGCGCAACAACCCGGACGCCTTCCGAAATTCCGCCGGCTATTAGGTCAAGGTGCATGGAAATCTTTTTCCGTGAATTGAACGAGGAAGAGTTAATGCAGGTGGCTGCTAATGCGGCGAAACGGGTGGAGCTTGTGCTGGGCGAGAAGGGGCTGCGCATGATTGGTCAATATGCAAGCAATGGGCGTGAAGCCGTCAACATGGTCCAAAGCGCAGCAGGCCTTGCCATCACAGATGAGCGGGATTATATCAAGGATGAAGATATTGAATGGATCATCCAGTCAAGTCAGATGACACCGCGTTTCAGCCCGAGCGTAGGAGCGGAATCATCCGTTGGGGTGGTTAATGGCTTGGCAGTAACCGGTCCCAACACCGGAGTTTTATTGGAGATTGAAGTCACGGTCATCGAGGCAGAGGGGAAAGGAACGGTCACCATCACAGGAATTGTGGAGGAGGAAAGCTTCAACAGTCCTGGTAAATCCGTTCGCCGTAAGAGCATGGCAAAAGGGTCTATCGAGAATGTTGTAACGGTCCTTCGTACGATGGGGGTTCCGGCCGATAAATATGACATACATGTCAATTTCCCTGGCGGAATTCCAATAGACGGGCCTTCAGCAGGCGTTGCCATGGCTGTGGGCATTTATTCGGCCATTTATCGGATGCCTGTTAAAAACAAGGTCGCAATGACTGGTGAAATAAGTATTCATGGGAAAGTGAAACCGGTTGGCGGTGTTTTCACGAAAGCGAACGCGGCCAAGCTAGCGGGAGCGGAAGTGGTCATCATTCCAAAAGAGAATGTTCAATCCATTCTTGATGAGCTCGATGGCATAATTATTAAGCCGGTCAGCCATCTGAAAGAGGTTTTCCAAGAAGCGTTTGACCGAACACAGGTCATCGACCAAATCATGGAGGATATAGAGCGGCCGTCTGAGAGGGAGAGCGGATAAATGGATAAGGAGCTTGCCGGCTTCAATCGGGCAAGCTCCTTTCCTCTGTTTGCCCCTTTATGTCACAGGATTGAATAAAACGTAAGAAAAATGTTAAAAAGGACTGAGAAAAGGGAAAAGAGGAGCATAGGACTGAGAAACACCCCAAATAGACACAAAACTATAAATGCGATAAAATTGGTAAAGGTCTTATTCTTTATGACATATAACAGGTTTTAAACGGAGGTGCAACAAATGGCAATTACTGAGGAAAAACACGTTCCCCTCCTGCCGCTGCGCGGATTGCTTGTTTTCCCGACAATGGTTCTTCATCTGGATGTTGGGAGAGAGAAATCTGTACAGGCGCTAGAGAAAGCAATGGTAGATGACCATTTTATTTTTTTGACAACCCAAAAGGAAGTATCCACAGATGAACCTAGTGAGGAAGATGTCTATCAACTAGGTACGCTCACGAAGGTCAAGCAGATGCTTAAGCTGCCTAATGGCACCATTAGAGTGTTGGTGGAAGGAATATCACGCGCTCAAATGATCGAGTACGTGGATGAAGGTGATTATCTCGCCGCAAGGCTTGAAGTGATAGAAGACTCCGCCGGGAAAGACCCGGAAACTGAAGCGTTAATGAGAACCTTGTTGGATTACTTTGAACAATACATAAAAATTTCAAAGAAAGTGACAACGGAGACGTATAACACGACAGTTGACATTGAAGAGCCAGGAAGGCTTGCTGATATCATAACCTCCCATCTTCCGCTTAAGCTAAAGGATAAGCAGGATATATTGGAGACAATCGATATAAAAGAACGCCTGAACAAAGTCATAGATATTATTCACAATGAAAAAGAAGTCCTTAATCTGGAGAAGAAGATTGGTCTGCGTGTGAAGAAATCAATGGAGCGCACACAGAAGGAATATTATCTGCGTGAGCAATTGAAGGCTATTCAGAAGGAGCTGGGCGACAAGGAAGGCAAGACGGCTGAAATCGCTGAGCTGACGGAGAAAATCGATCAAGCAGGCATGCCTGATCATGTCCTTGAAACGGCTAAGAAGGAATTGGACCGTTATGAAAAAATTCCGGTGAGCTCTGCTGAAAGCGCGGTCATCCGCAATTATATCGAGTGGCTTATTTCCCTCCCGTGGTCTAATGCAACGAAGGACGACTTGGATATTGCAAAAGCGGATAGGGTGTTGAATGAGGACCATTATGGTCTTGAAAAGGTAAAAGAGCGGGTGCTGGAGTATCTTGCTGTCCAATCGCTTACGAATTCATTGAAGGGTCCAATCCTATGTTTGGCTGGACCTCCAGGTGTCGGCAAGACGAGTCTGGCGAAATCGATCGCAAAATCAATGAATCGTCATTTTGTTCGTATTTCCCTTGGCGGTGTGCGCGATGAATCGGAAATACGCGGACACAGACGGACTTATGTCGGCGCCATGCCGGGGCGTATCATCCAAGGAATGAAGAAGGCGGGAACCATTAATCCAGTCTTCCTTCTCGATGAAATTGATAAGATGTCGCATGATTTCCGCGGTGATCCGTCATCTGCCATGCTTGAGGTCCTTGATCCGGAACAGAACAATTCATTCAGTGACCATTATATCGAGGAAACATATGACCTTTCCCAAGTTATGTTTATCGCAACAGCGAATGATTTATCGACCATACCGGCCCCATTGCGTGATCGGATGGAGATTATTAATCTGTCTGGCTATACCGAATATGAGAAGCTTCATATAGCCAAAGAGCACTTGCTGCTGAAGCAATTGAAGGCACATGGCCTAACGAAAAGCCAGCTGCAAATGAAGGATGAGGCCATCACACAAATCATTCGTTACTATACCAGGGAGGCAGGTGTGCGGACGCTTGAGCGCCAGCTAGCATCCGTCTGCCGCAAGGTGGCGAAAATTATTGTGTCAGGCGAGAAGAAAAAGGTCATCGTGACACAGAAGAACGTCAGTGATTTTCTGGGCAAGCCATATTTCCGTTTTGGAGCAGCAGAGCTGGAAAATCAAATTGGCGTTGCAACAGGGCTCGCCTATACAAACTTTGGCGGGGATACCCTCCAAATTGAGGTATTATTGTCACCAGGAAAAGGCAAACTGAGTCTAACAGGAAAGCTTGGAGATGTCATGAAGGAATCTGCTCAGGCCGCGCTCAGCTATGTGCGCTCAAAGTCAGAGGAGCTTCATGTTGACAAGGATTTCTATGAGAAATATGATATTCATATCCATGTTCCGGAAGGAGCCGTGCCTAAGGATGGGCCGTCCGCTGGAATTACGATTGCAACAGCGCTTATTTCAGCGCTTACGAAGAGACCGATACGTAAAGAGGTCGGCATGACCGGCGAGATTACCTTGCGCGGACGTGTGTTGCCAATCGGCGGATTGAAGGAAAAATCATTGAGTGCCCACCGTGCCGGTTTGAAGAAGATTATTTGTCCAATCGATAATGAGCGGGATATTGATGACATTCCTGAGAGTGTCCGCAATGATTTGGATTTTGTATTTGTTTCGCAGCTAGATGAAGTATTGCAGCATGCATTGGCAGGTGAAGAACAGTGAAAGTAACACAAGCAGAGATTGTCATGAGCGCGGTGAAGCCGGAGCAATACCCGACAGATGGGTTCCCGGAATTTGCGCTAGCAGGACGTTCGAATGTAGGGAAATCTTCCTTTATTAATAAAATGATTAATCGTAAAGGCTTGGCTCGTACATCCTCCAAGCCAGGGAAAACCCAGACATTGAATTTCTACAAATTGAATGAAACCATCTTCTTTGTTGACGTTCCGGGGTACGGCTATGCTAAGGTATCCAAGACTGAACGGGAAGCATGGGGAAAAATGATTGAGACATACATTACGACAAGGGAGCCGCTGCGAGCGATGCTTCTGATCATCGACCTCCGTCACAAGCCTTCGGCAGATGATGTGATGATGTATGATTTCTTAAAGCATTATGAAATTCCGACGATTGTTATCGCAACGAAAGCGGATAAGATCCCAAAAGGAAAGTGGCAGAAGCACCTTAAAGTGGTCAGGGAGACATTAGACCTTGTTAAAGGAGATGAGATTATTCTCTTCTCATCTGAAACAGGGCTAGGGAAAGACCAGGCTTGGAACGCCATTCAAGCAAGAATATAAGAAGCGAAAAAATGCAGGAGCCGTAACTTTACGGCTCCTGCATTTTTTTATTTCTTCTTATAAAGGATATATAGACCGGTGAGAATCAAGGCAACCGGCCAGTAGGATGATACAATCTCTGCATATTTAGATACATCTAAAAAGTCAAGGATTTGCTCATAAAAGATTAACAAGGCAGAGATGATGATAAAGAGGATGCCGGCCCCTTTTCCAACCCCTTTTTTTAGATATATCAGAAGGAAACCCAGCCCAATCAAAAGGAAGATAACCACTTGTTCATCCGGCCAATAGGCAAGCTTTCCTGCAATATATTGGTGGATACCATAGCCAGTGAAGATAACCCCCGGCAGCAGGAAGTCTGCCTGTCCTCCCAGCCGGCTTTGCAAAAGAAAGGCAAGGCCGAGAAGGATGCTTAATGTTTCCCATGAATAATATGGTTGTAATAGAGGGAAATCAATCGAGCGTAATAAGTAAAAAAAACCAAACCCGATTAATATGGTACAAGTAAAATAGCGAAATTCTCTCATCTTTCGACTCCTAGTTTGTTATTATTGATAATTATTCTAATCTTTGATAATGTACAGATAGTACGAATTTACACATCCTTCAGGATGAGCTATATTTTGGCAAAAACACTAGCTTGATTAAGTCTATTTTGATTATATCAGGTTTAGCAATCCGTGAATTGAATTTTCTATAAATCCTTTTATATCAAGCTTTTGAGTGAATAAGGGAATCGGGGCACAGTTTTTTAGAGCGGCTGGTTGCTTTGGATTTAGAAAGCTCAAATGTTGGAGAAAAAGGTTAAATAAAAGATCGTTTGGAAGACTCGATAGCTTTTGGCGGTCTAATGATGAATGAGAATTGTGTAAAGTTACGATTTTGTTCACAATTAGCATTCTGGCAGTTTATGAGTAATACCTGCTTGAAGAATATCCGCAAATTACGCAAATGGGGGTGTAACAGGGTAGATGCATATCATTACCGTAGGTCTTAATTATAAAACTGCTCCTGTTGAAATCCGTGAGAAAGTAAGTTTTGAATTAGATCAATTACCAGAAGCGATGAAGAGCTTGCAGACAAAGAAAAGTGTCTTAGAAAATATCATCATTTCCACCTGTAACCGTACAGAGGTCTATGCGGTCGTCGACCAATTACATACAGGGCGATATTATATTAAGGAATTCTTATCTGAATGGTTTTCCATCGATTTAGCCGAACTGTCTTCTTATTTATATATTTATGAGGAGGATGGGGCGGTGAATCATCTTTTCCAAGTAGCATGCGGACTAAACTCCATGGTGCTTGGCGAGACCCAGATTCTCGGTCAGGTGAAGAAGAGCTTCATGCTTGCCCAAGTAGAGAAAACAGCGGGTGTGCTGTTTAATAACTTATTCAAGAGAGTAGTCACGCTCGCAAAAAAGGCACATGCCGAAACGGAAATTAATAAAAATGCCGTTTCCATCAGCTATGCCGCTGTTGAGCTTGGTAAGAAAATCTTTGGTACATTGGAAGATAAGAAAATTCTTATCGTTGGAGCCGGCAAGATGGGTCAGCTGGCTATTGAGAATTTATATGGAAGCGGCGCGACTCAGATCACTGTCATTAACCGGACACTTGAGAAAGCGGAAAAGCTCGCCTCTAAATATTCCGGCAAGGCAAAGATGCTGCAGGAACTTCAATGTTCATTGCTTGAAGCCGATATACTTATTAGCTCAACCGGTTCAAAGGAATATGTCATCACGAAGGAAATGATGGAGGATATTAATATACTGCGTAAAGGTAAACCAATCTTCATGGTGGACATTGCGGTACCGCGCGACTTGGATCCTCGCTTAATGGATCTGGACAGTGTGTTCCTTTATGATATTGATGATCTGGAAGGGATTGTCCAAGCAAACCTGGAAGAGCGGAAAGAAGCGGCTAGGGAGATTATGATCATGATTGAGCAAGAGCTTGTTGAATTCAATGCCTGGCTGAAGATGCTCGGTATCGTCCCGGTGATTTCTGCCTTGCGCGAAAAGGCGCTTGCTATACAGGCCGAAACAATCGCGAGCATGGAAAGAAAGCTGCCTGGATTGAGTGAGAGAGAATGGAAGGTTATCAATAAGCATACAAAGAGCATCGTGAATCAAATGCTTAAGGATCCAATTCTCTATGCAAAGGAGATTGCGGATAAGAAGCATTCAGATGCTTTGCTTCAAGCCTTTATTGATACGTTTAATATAGAGGACCTTATTGAGAAAGACGGGAAAGCAGCAGTACCTTCTAAAGAATTCGCCCAAAAGCAGCAGGGCAGGCCTATCTTAAAAGTTGTTTCACAGCCATTTTGAATAAGGCAGGATTTAACAAATGATGGTCGATATATATTTAAATAGAATACATGAGATAACAATCCTATTATATGCCTTGAGTGTATTGCTATATTTCTATGATTTTCTACAAAATAATCAGAAGGCCAATAAGGCGGCCTTCTGGATTCTTTCGATTGTTTGGTTCATGCAAACAATCTTTTTATTTCTTTATATCTATGAAGCGGGCCGATTTCCGATTCTTTCACTGCTCGAGGGGCTATATTTTTACGTGTGGATTTTGATTACCGTTTCATTGGCCTTGAATTGGTTTTTGAAAACAGATTTTCTTATCTTCTTCACCAATGTGCTTGGGTTCGGGTTAATGGTCATCCAAACGTTCTCTCCATTACAGCTTGACCGGCTTGAGAACAGGACGCAATTTATCTCTGAGCTGTCGGTCATCCATATTACGGTCGCCATCCTATCCTATGCGGCCTTTGCCCTGTCGTTTGTTTTCTCGCTTTTGTATTTGATTCAATATGATTTGCTAAAGCGAAAGAAATGGGGCAAGCGGCTTGTCCGGCTGGGGGATTTAGCGAAGCTTGAGCAAATGGCTTATCGATTGGCCGTGATTGGACTCCCTCTATTATTGCTTTCCTTAATACTGGGGTTAGAGTTCGCTTACTTGGTCGTGTCCGATATCGTATGGTATGACAGTAAAATAATCGGATCCTTTGCATGTTTGATCGTATATGGTATTTACTTATATATGAGGGTAAAGAAAAAATATTTCGGGAAGACGCTGGCCTATTGGAATATCGCATCCTTCCTGCTTGTTTTGATCAATTTCTTTTTATTTGGCAACACATCAGCATTTCATGTCTTTTGATGGAGGGAAATCATGAGGAAAATTATCGTGGGATCACGTAGAAGCAAACTTGCATTAACACAATCAAATTGGGTGATCGACCAGTTGAAAGGGCTAGGCTTGCCCTTTGAATTTGAATTAAAGGAGATTGTGACTAAAGGAGATAAAATTCTGGATGTCACCCTTTCAAAAGTCGGAGGAAAAGGATTATTCGTGAAAGAAATTGAACAAGCCATGCTCGATGGGGAGATTGATATGGCCATTCATAGCATGAAGGATATGCCGGCGGAGCTTCCAGAGGGTTTGACGATTGGCTGTGTGCCTAAGAGGGAGGACCACCGTGATGTCCTAATTTCTAAAAATCATGTGCCTCTTGGCGAGTTGCCTGAGGGAGCAGTTGTTGGTACATCAAGCTTGCGAAGAAGCGCCCAGCTGTTGGCCCAAAGGCCGGATCTTGAAATTAAATGGATCAGGGGTAATGTGGAGACACGTCTGCGAAAATTGCAGGATGAGGACTATGATGCGATTATTTTGGCTGCGGCAGGTCTCTCTAGGCTTGGCTGGAGCAAGGATATCATAACTGAATATTTGGATGACGAATTGTGTATCCCGGCTGTCGGCCAAGGAGCGCTTGCGATTGAATGCCGGGCAAATGATGAAGAGCTCCTCAAGGAATTAGAAAAGCTTAATTGCCGCGCGACGGAGGAAGCAGTGTTGGCTGAACGTGCTTTTTTGAAGACGATGGAGGGCGGATGCCAGGTGCCGATTGCAGGCTATGCGAGAAAAATGGATAATGACAGCTTGGAAATGCTTGTCCTTGTTGGTTCACCGGATGGGAAAATCATTTATCGTGATACGCTGCAGGGAAGCGAACCAATCGCTCTTGGCGAAGAGCTGGCTGAGCGTTTGTCTGAACGTGGAGCGAAGGAGCTCATCGACTTGGTGAAAGAGGAGATGGAAAGCTAAAGATGGCACAAACCATGTTTCTAAAAGGGAAACGGGTGCTGGTCACAAGAGAGGAATCACAGGCCCAGTCATTATGCGCCATGATCTCAGAGCATGGAGGGGTACCTGTATTGGTACCCCTCTTATCCTTTCAGCGGCCGAGTCCGGATGAATGGAAGGCTGCAGGCGAGAAGGTAAGGCGGCTTCAAACATTTGATTGGCTTGTCTTGACGAGCAAGAATGGCGTTCATTTTTTTTTAGAGCTGGCCAAAGAATTGGACTTGCCTCCTAAGGCGTTTCCGAAGATTGCGGCAATCGGAAAGAAAACTGAGATGGAATTGGGAAAGCATGGGCTTCAGGCTGCATTCATCCCAAAGAGCTATGTAGCAGAAGCTTTCCTGCCTGAATTTCTCGAGGTTGTTCGCAAAGAGGAAGCCGTTTTGATTGCCAAAGGGAATCTGGCTAGAGATTATATTTATAAGGGGCTATACGCGCAGAGCATCCAAGCAGAGGAAGCAGTTGTCTACAGCAACAAGCCGCCAGCGGGTGCTGACGCACACCTAATAGACATATTAAAGGAACAGACCATTGATCTTTTCCTCTTCACGAGCCCTTCAGCCGTAGAGGTTTTCATGCGCATCGTCTGTGAGTCCGGGCTGCAGGAAAAGGTGGAAGGAAAGGCTGTTGTGACGATTGGACCTGTGACGAAGGAGCGAGCCGAGCGGCTTGGCTTATCCGTTGATGTGAGCCCGGAACAATATACAATTGAAGATATGCTTAAGGAAATAGACTTATATTATCAAAACAAGGAGTGCAAATCATGACAAATACATTTACTCGCCACCGGAGATTACGCAAAAATAATGCGATGAGAGCGCTTGTACGTGAAACGCATCTTCATGTGGACGATTTCATCTACCCAATCTTCATTACGGAAGGGGAGAACCAAAAGAACCCGGTACAATCTATGCCTGGTGTTTTCCAATTCTCATTAGACCGTGTGAGGGAGGAGCTTGATGAAGTCGTTGCATTAGGGATTAAATCGGTGATTTTATTTGGTGTGCCAGATGATGCGGATAAAGATGAATGCGGAACAGGTGCGTTCCATACCCATGGAATCATCCAAAGGGGAATCCGGTTTGTGAAAGAGCATTATCCCGAATTGCTTGTCGTTGCGGATACCTGTCTATGTGAGTATACAAGCCATGGTCATTGCGGAATCGTGGAAAATGGGGCTGTCTTAAATGACGAAAGTCTTGAGTTGCTTGTAAAGACAGCGGTCAGTCAAGCCGAAGCAGGAGCTGATATTATCGCGCCATCCAATATGATGGACGGATTTGTAACGGCGATTCGTGAAGGTCTGGATGAGGCTGGTTATCTTGATATACCAATTATGTCCTATGCGGTTAAATATTCTTCGGCCTTTTACGGTCCTTTCCGTGATGCAGCAAACTCCGCGCCGCAGTTTGGCGACCGGAAAGCGTATCAAATGGATTATGCGAACCGGCTTGAAGCACTGCGCGAGGCAGAATCAGATGTGGCTGAAGGAGCTGATTTCCTCATCGTGAAACCAGCACTTGCCTTCCTCGATATCATACGCGACGTGAAAAATAATTTTAATTTGCCGCTTGTCGCTTATAATGTAAGTGGGGAGTATGCAATGGTTAAAGCGGCGGCCGCAAATGGCTGGATTGATGAAAGAGGAATCGTGATGGAAACATTGATCGGTATGAAACGGGCCGGAGTAGATCTCATCATCACCTACCATGCCAAGGATGCCGCAAGATGGATCAAAGAGACGAACTAATCCGATAGTTGAAAAGGAGATTTGGGCATATGCGTTCATATGAAAAATCAAAGGAAGCCTTTAAGGAATCTGTCAATCTGCTGCCTGGCGGTGTAAACAGCCCGGTGCGCGCATTTAAATCGGTTAATATGGACCCGATTTTCATGGAGCGGGGAAAGGGCTCCAAAATTTATGATATTGATGGCAATGAATATATTGATTATGTGCTCTCATGGGGACCACTGATTCTTGGTCATGCGAATGACCGTGTGGTGGAAGAAATCAAAAAAATCGCGGAAACAGGGACAAGCTTCGGAGCTCCAACCCTTTCTGAGAACAGATTGGCCCAGCTTGTCATTGACCGCGTTCCTTCCATTGAGATGGTCCGTATGGTCTCATCTGGTACAGAAGCAACGATGGCGGCCCTTCGCCTGGCAAGGGGCTACACAGGCCGGGATAAGATCCTTAAGTTCGAAGGCTGTTATCATGGGCATGGGGATTCCCTCCTCATTAAAGCGGGGTCTGGAGTGGCGACACTCGGTTTGCCAGATAGCCCGGGTGTTCCTGAGGGAATCGCACGTAACACGATTACGGTTCCATATAATGATCTTGAGAGCGTTAAATATGCGTTCGAGCAATTCGGTGAAGATATGGCAGGCGTGATCGTAGAGCCTGTAGCAGGCAATATGGGTGTGGTACCGCCGCTTCCGGGATTCCTCGAAGGACTGCGTGAAATCACGGAGAAAAACGGCACTGTGCTGATTTTTGATGAAGTTATGACTGGATTCCGTGTGGATTATCAATGCGCACAAGGCTATTTCGGCGTGACGCCTGATTTGACGTGTCTTGGAAAAGTAATCGGCGGCGGCCTTCCTGTCGGCGCGTTCGGCGGCAAGAAGGAAATCATGAGCCAGATTGCTCCAAGCGGCTCCATCTATCAAGCTGGTACCCTATCAGGAAACCCAATGGCGATGACGGCAGGCTATGAAACGCTGGCCCAATTGACAGAAGAAACGTACCAAACTTTCATCAAGAGAGCAGATCGTTTGGAAGAAGGTTTCATGGAAGCGGCAGAAACGTATAATGTACCGCTTACCTGCAATCGTGCAGGTTCCATGATTGGCTTCTTCTTTACGAATGAGCAAGTAAAAGATTATGAATCTGCTAAATCATCCGACCTTCAGTTCTTTGCTGAGTACTATAAGCAAATGGCTGAAAACGGCGTTTTCCTTCCGCCTTCTCAATTCGAAGGAGTCTTCCTCTCAACAGAGCATAGTGAAGAGGACATCGAGAATACCATTAAAGCAGCCCAAAAAGCGTTCAAAGCGATTAAAGGGTAATGCGAGTAAAGCCAGCTCCGTTTAGGGCTGGCTTTTTTATCAAAGAAGATCTTTCAGCTGGAATTTTGATTGAACAAATGGCGGGAAGGGTATATTATAATCATAAATACACACGAAAAACCAGAGAGCAAAATGCTCTCTGGCCTGCAACTACCGCGAGTGGTATGC
>CAJGCH010000026.1 GCA_904501845.1 uncultured Bacillaceae bacterium
AAGCTAATGGTTGCAATGATGATGGATGAACATGACACGATTGGTATCGACTGTGTGGCGATGTGTGTGAATGATGTCGTCGCACAAGGAGCTGAACCGCTTTTCTTCCTTGACTACATCGCCTGCGGGAAAGCATTTCCGGAGAAAATCGAGACAATCGTCAAAGGCATATCAGAGGGATGCCTTCAAGCGGGCTGTTCCCTTATTGGCGGGGAGACAGCTGAAATGCCTGACATGTACAGTCCAGAGGAGTATGATTTAGCCGGTTTTACTGTCGGAGTAGTTGAAAAAGGCCGGATGATTGATGGAAGCAAGGTTTCAGTGGGCGATTTGCTCATTGGTCTGCCTTCAAGCGGGATACACAGCAATGGCTACTCACTCGTGCGTAAGGTTCTGCTAGAGGATGCGCGGATGGAGCCTTCCGCTTATGTGGATGAACTAGGCTGCACATTGGGGGATGAGTTGCTGCGCCCGACGAGGATTTACGTAAAGCCGGTGCTTGCCGCGCTTGAAACAGAGGCCGTTCATGGAATCTCTCATATCACTGGCGGCGGATTCTTTGAGAATATTCCGCGCATGCTGAAGGAAGACCAAGGTGTGGCGATTGAGGTTGGAACTTGGGAGATTCCGGCTATTTATCAGCTTTTGAAGGAGAAGGGCTCTTTGACAGATGAAGAGATGTATAACGTGTTTAATATGGGGATTGGCATGGTTCTCGCCGTTGAGGCTGACAAGGCAGAGGCCGTGATTCATGTATTGGAACGTTTCGGAGAGCAGCCGGTTTGCATGGGAAGCGTTACTGGCAATCCAGGGGTCCATCTCACAGAAAAACGATAGATGATAAAGGGAGAAGCCATGACAAAGATTGCGATATTTGCTTCAGGGAGTGGAAGCAATTTTCAGGCGATAGTGGAAGCGGTGCGTGCAGGAGATGTGCGTGTATCAGTAGAAATGCTGATTTGCGACCAGCCAGGAGCCTTTTGCGTGATACGGGCTGAAGAGCTGGGGGTGCCTGTATTAACATTCAGGCCAAAGGATTATCCTTCCAAGAAGGCATATGAAGAGGAAGTGCTTGCCGCTCTGCATGAAAAAGGGGTCGAATGGATTATTCTTGCAGGGTTTATGCGATTGATTGGACCTGCTCTGTTAGAGGCCTATCCAAACAGGATCTTGAATATCCATCCTTCCCTTCTGCCAGCCTTTCCGGGAAAAGATGCAGTAGGGCAAGCCATTGCAGCAGGCGTGAAGGTATCCGGGGTGACGATTCATTATGTGGATGCTGGGATGGATACAGGCCCAATTATTGCCCAGGAGGCCATCACGATTGAAGAGGGGGACGATGCGGCTCGAGTCCATCAGAAAATCCAGCAGGTTGAACACCGATTGTATCCAGCCGTTATAGAAAAGGTATGTAATAGACAGGGGGAGCAGAAATGGCAACAAAGCGTGCATTAATCAGTGTATCGGATAAAACAGGAATTGTAGATTTTGCTAGAAAAGTGGCGAACCTCGGCTTTGAGATTATATCAACAGGCGGAACGAAAAAGGTACTCGCGGAAAATGACATTCCGGTTAAAAGTGTCAGTGAGGTGACCGGTTTTCCTGAAATCATGGACGGACGTGTGAAAACATTGCATCCAGCCATACATGGAGGGCTTTTAGGAAAGCAGGACAACGACTCACATATGCAGCAGCTAAAAGAACAAGGTATTGTGCCCATCCAGCTCGTATGTGTAAACCTTTATCCGTTTCAGCAGACTATTTCGAAAGCTGGCGTAACGGTCGAGGAAGCGATTGAGAACATTGATATTGGCGGCCCGGCGATGCTGCGCGCCTCTGCAAAGAATCATGAATCAGTCGCCGTTGTTGTGGACCCGGCTGATTATGAGGCCGTCTTGAATGGATTGGAGGCAGGCGAGCTTTCCTTAAAGGAGAGAAGACGTCTTGCAGCTAAAGTGTTTCGTCATACCGCTGCCTATGATGCGATGATTGCAGAGTATATGACGAATCTTGCGGAAGAAGAGCAGCCTGAGGCTGTTACGGTTACCTATACATTGAAGCAGCCCCTTCGCTACGGGGAAAACCCGCATCAAAAGGCTGCCTTCTACCAAAAGCCATTGGGCACGGCCTTCTCGATTGCGAATGCCGAGCAGCTTCATGGCAAGGAGCTATCCTATAACAATATCAATGATGCGGATGCCGCCCTCCAAATCGTGAAGGAGTTCGAACAGCCGGCGGCAGTGGCGGTCAAGCATATGAACCCATGCGGCGTCGGCACGGGAGACACAATTGCGAAAGCCTTCCAAAAAGCGTACGATGCTGATCCTACGTCCATTTTTGGCGGGATCGTGGCATTAAACCGTGAAGTAGATGCTCTGACTGCAAGCGCTCTGCATGAGATATTCTTGGAAATAGTGATTGCTCCATCCTTCTCGGAAGAGGCGCTTCACATCTTGACCTCAAAGAAGAATATTCGTTTGCTTGCCGTTGATTTCAGTGCTAAGGATGTAAAGGAGAATAAGCTGACCTCGGTTGCCGGCGGTCTTTTGATTCAAGATTTGGATCATGCGACATTGGATGATTCCCAGATGAGGATTGCGACAAAGAGAGAGCCGACTGAAGCGGAATGGGAAGCGCTGAAATTCGGCTGGAAAGTTGTGAAGCATGTGAAATCCAATGCGATCGTCGTGACAAATCGGCAAATGACGCTAGGCGTAGGCGCAGGACAAATGAATCGGATTGGGGCGGCGAATATTGCGCTTGAACAAGCGGGTGAGAAGGCAAAGGGAGCCATCTTGGCATCTGATGCTTTCTTCCCGATGGATGACACCGTTGAAGCGGCAGCAAAAGCAGGTATTACGGCCATCATTCAGCCAGGAGGCTCCGTTCGTGATGAGGACTCCGTTAAAAAGGCAGATGAATACGGTATTGCCATGGTCTTCACAGGCATACGTCATTTCAAACATTAAAAGGAGCGGTGAGGGACGATGAAGATATTGGTTATTGGCCGCGGAGGCCGCGAGCATGCGCTGGCTCGCAAGTTCTTTGAGAGCAAGCATGTCGATAAGGTGTATGTCGCACCCGGCAATCCTGGAATGGCAGATGTCGCTGAACTTGTGGCCATTAATGAGACGAATCTCCAAGCCTTAGCGGATTTTGCTCGTGAGCGGGAGATAGGGCTGACCTTTGTTGGACCTGAGGTACCGCTCATGAATGGGATTGTTGATGAGTTTATGAAAGAGGACCTTGCCATCTTCGGTCCGACAAAGGCAGCGGCCATCATTGAGGGAAGCAAATCCTTTACGAAGGATTTATTGAAGAAATATTCCATCCCAACGGCTAAATATAAGACCTTCACTGAATTAGGACCAGCTGTTGCTTATGTGAAGGAACAGGGCACACCGATTGTCATTAAAGCAGATGGACTCGCTGCCGGTAAGGGGGTTGTCGTGGCAATGAGCGAAAGGGAGGCCATTGAGGCTCTTTTGGCCATGCTGCAAGATGGGAAATTTGGTGAGGCATCAAGCAAGGTCGTCATTGAGGAATTCCTTGTCGGACAGGAGTTCTCCTACATGGCTTTCGTTAATGGCGAGCGTGTGTATCCAATGGAGATTGCCCAAGACCATAAGCGTGCATTTGATGGGGATAAGGGTCCGAATACAGGAGGTATGGGCGCTTGCTCTCCTGTACCGCAAATTAGTGAGACTATCCTTCAAAAGGCGCTTAGCGACATTCTTTTCCCGACCGCCAAAGCGATGGTTAAGGAAGGACGGCCGTTTACGGGCATCCTCTACGCTGGGCTGATAGCGACTGAAGGCGGCCCGAAAGTCATAGAATTCAATGCCAGATTTGGCGATCCGGAAACACAGGTTATCCTGCCGAGGCTTAAATCAGATCTTGTGGAAGTAATCGAGCATGTTCTTTTGGGACATGACTTTGAGCTGGAGTGGAAGGATGAAAGCGCGATTGGGGTCGTGCTCGCTGCCAATGGCTATCCTCAGGATGACTATGAGAAAGGAGCAGTCATTAAGGGGCTAAACTATGTGAACGAAGACTTGCACATTTATCATGCTGGTACTAAAAGAAATGCACAGGGAGAGTTCATCACGAATGGAGGCCGGGTGCTGCTTGTGACCGCTCTTGGGCCCTCTTTAGAGACTGCTAAGGAGAATGTGTATCGGGAGCTTGAAACCATTCAATGCAAAGGCTTGTTCTATCGGCATGATATCGGTGATAAGGCGGTCTCGCATAGTTTGAAGGGGTAATTTCTTGGTGTCTTTTTGGAAGTCTATCATGCCGGCTGGTTATGATAGACTTTTTTATGTATATAGTCAGAGTTACAAGATAATGCTATAATAATTATTTTTCACCCCCCTAATTTACAGCTTATTAGTGAGATTATTTACTCATCTATTATTATTAGAATAGTAATCTAAGGATTACAGTGGGCAAAAAAGGGATATGTAGAAGTGTGTTGAATGATGAAGCCGACCACTCATTATAAGTGTGTTATTATGTTGGCATTTGCCATAGATAACTTTGGTGCGCTAAATCGAAAAAATGTGGTACAATTATGAAAAGGCTTACATTTCCAGTGGGTGACGATAAGCTGTTACAGGTAATAGGGTTTGGTTAAAGGGGGATTGTTCATGCTTGAACAACGATATAGATGGAAAAACAAACAACTTAGAGAACATGTGAGCATTATAGATGGAAAGATGGCACCCACGATCGTATTGGTGAATGCCGTTTATTTGAATCAAGTATTTGAAGAGTGGATGAAAGCGAATATCTGGATTTATAAGGATCGAATCATATATGTGGGAGATAAGATGCCTGAGATACAAGAGGGCTGTGAGATTATTGATTGCACTGGTCAATATTTGGTTCCTGGTTATATTGAACCGCATGCTCATCCGGCACAGCTGTATAATCCGGTAACACTGGCAACGCATGCTGGCCAATTTGGTACAACGACGTTGATCAATGACAATATGACCTTGTTTACTTTATTGGAAAAAAGGAAAGCGTTTGCACTGCTGAAGGAGCTGCGGAACCTGCCCTACTCCATGTTCTGGTGGGCAAGGCTTGATTCGCAGACAGAGCTGCGCAATGAAGAAGAAATCTTCTCACATGCGAACGTGAAGAGCTGGCTTGAACATGATGGAGTGCTTCAGGCAGGCGAATTGACTGGATGGCCGCGCCTGCTTGATGGCGATGACATGATGCTTCATTGGATGCAGGAAGCGAAGCGGATGCGAAAGAAGATAGAGGGTCATTTCCCTGGTTCCTCTGAGAAGACGCTGGCGAAATTGATGCTGCTTGGAGCGGAATGCGATCATGAAGCGATGACAGGGGAAGAGGTCATTAGACGACTTGGACAAGGTTATCATGTGTCATTACGTCATTCCTCCATACGCCCGGATCTTCCGGGAATTCTCGAATACTTGCAGGAATATGGACTAAAATCGTACGATAAGTGCTTCTTCAATACGGACGGATCGAGTCCTAGTTTTTACAGGGAAGGATTTACGGACAGTTTAATAAAAATCGCGATTCAAAAGGGCGTGCCGTTAATTGATGCATACAATATGGCTTCCCTAAATATTGCGCGCTACTATAATATTGAGTATTTGCACGGGAATATTGCGACAGGGCGCGTGGCTAATATCAATTTCCTTAAAGAGAAGGATAACCCGACTCCCCATTCTGTGTTAGCGAAAGGCCAATGGGTCAAACGGGATGGTGCCGCCTGTATGGAGCACGCATCTTCACTTCAATGGGCGGAATATGGGTTAAGTCCGCTTGAACTTGATTGGGACTTAACGGAAGATGATTTGCAATATTCCATGCCATTCGGAATCAATATGGAGAATAACGTCATTACGAAGCCATATTCCATCCATATTGATATTTCGAGAGAAGTATTGGATATGAATCATGATGAATGTTACTTCACTTTTTTGCGAAGGGATGGACAAACGCGTATTAATACGCTGCTGAAAGGATTTGCAAGTCATCTTCATGGATTTGCCTCCTCATTCACTAATTCCGGCGATATTATCTTGATTGGCAAGAGCAGGAAGGACATGAAGCTTGCCTTCAATCGGATGAAGGAAATAGGCGGTGGAATTGTTATTGCGGAGAAGGGAGACATATTATTTGAGATGCCGCTAGAGCTTCAAGGGGTGATGTCTAAAGAAAGTTTGCCTGAATTAATCAAGCAAGAGAGCCGAATGAAGGAACTGCTTGCGGAGAAAGGATACCGGTTTGAAGATCCGATGTATTCGCTGTTATTCTTCACATCTACCCATCTTCCGTATATCCGGGTAACACAAGCTGGTTTATATGAAGTCATGAATAAATCTATACTCTTTCCGACTATAATGCGTTAAAATAATAAAGAACAGTTGAATTAGCAAGAGAAGACTAACATGAGGAGGAAGAATCCATGTTAAAGAAGATTTGTGCATCCATGATTATTTTCACCGTACTTCTCACAGGCTGTAAGGCTAATGAAGAACCAGAATCACCCGTTAAAGAGGCAGGCAGAAATAGCGCTAACGAGGTTTATCCGCTGACAGGTTTAGAAGCGGAAGAGGGGGAGAATCACAGGGCAATCGCCGTCATGGTGAATAATCACCCGGCTGCGAGACCTCAATCAGGGTTGTCCAAGGCAGATGTGGTTTATGAGATTTTGGCTGAGAGCAATATCACGAGATTTTTGGCAATCTATCAGAGTGAATTTCCGGAGAAGTTTGGTCCTGTCAGAAGTGCCAGGGATTATTACGTTCGCTTGGCTAAGGGGTATGATAGCCTCTTTGTCTTTCATGGCTGGAGCCCAGAGGCGAAGAGTTTGATTGAGAGTAATTATATTGATAACATAAACGGGCTTAAATATGATGGCACATTGTTTGAACGTGCTTCATTCCGCAAAGCTCCTCATAATTCCTATATTACATACGATCATGTGATGGAAGGAGCAGTGGAGAAAGGCTATGATATGGATACCAGCGCCCCTGGTTATACTTTCATGTCAAAAGAAGAGGTGAAAGAAATCAAAGGGGATGACTATTCGAAAATCTCCGTTTCCTATGATTCCTCGAGTTTTGATGTGACCTATGAGTATAATGAGGACAACGAAACGTATTCCCGTTATACCGCAGGGGTGAGGACAGAGGACTATGACACCAATGACCCCGTTGAACTGGCTAATATTCTCATTATCGAAGCAGAACATGAAGTAGTGGACGATAAGGGCAGACGTGATATTGATTTGGAGAGCGGCGGCAATGCCTACTTGCTCCAAAAGGGAAAACTCCTTAAAATACAATGGGAATCAAAAGATAATCGAATTGTTCCTGTATTAGACGGTGAAGAAGTGAAATTAGTGCCTGGGAAGACATGGATTAATGTTATGCCGACATCAGGCCTTACGCAGAGTGTGACACTCTCGAATAATTAGGAGGAATAGGGCTCATATGCAAATTGACAAACTAAAAGGCAAAGAATTGGATCAATTATTCAATGCCATTTTATCGTTAAATGACTTAGACGAATGCTATCGTTTCTTTGATGACCTTTGTACGGTCAATGAAATACAATCATTGGCACAGCGGCTCGAGGTAGCGCGTATGCTTGAGGAAGGAAAGACTTACCACATGATTGAGAAGGAAACGGGAGCAAGCACAGCGACTATCTCACGTGTGAAACGCTGCTTGAATTACGGAAATGATGCGTATTCAATGGCGATTGGAAGATTGAAGGAAAAAGACGCATGAACAAGCAGTCCTCAAAAGGGCTGCTTTTCTTATGCGGATAGAAGGATCTCGCAATTTTTTCTAACTCTTTGGTATCACAAGAAGGAATGCTATAATGATTAAATGGAAATTAGATTAAGGGGTTGTTTGTATGTACGATTTTCGCGAGTGGAAGCATGTGTTTAAACTCGATCCTAATAAGGAAATTTCAGATGATGCGCTGGAGAAGCTTTGTGAATCGGGGACCGATGCCATCTTGGTTGGCGGTACCGATGGAGTCACGCTTGAGAATGTGCTCGACCTCATGGCGCGCATCCGACGCTATACACTTCCATGCGTACTTGAGGTATCCAATTTAGAATCCATAACCCCGGGATTTGACCTATATTTCATACCGTCCGTTTTAAATAGCCGGAATCCCGACTGGATTCTTGGTTTGCATAAAGAGGCCATCAAGGAATATGGCCATATGATTAATTGGGAAGAGATGCATGTCGAGGGATACTGCATTATGAATCCAGAATGCAAGGCAGCCCAGCTGACAGAGGCAAATACGGATTTAACGGAAGAGGATGCGGCAAGCTATGCTCTGATGGCGGAGAAAATGTTCAACCTGCCCATCTTCTACCTCGAATACAGCGGCAAATATGGTGACCCGTCGGTGGTAAGAGCTGTGAAGGATACATTGATGGAGACTAAGCTCTTTTATGGAGGGGGCATTAATAGCATCGCCAGAGCTGAAGAGATGTCCGGGCTTGCTGATTGCATTATTGTCGGGAATTATGTCTACGAAGATTTAAGTGCGGCACTCAAGACAGTGGATGCGGTAAAGAAGAACTAAACATTTGTTGATTGTGCGTTAGAATTAAGTATAATAAGAACAAACGTTCGTATTGGGATGGTGTCTATATATGCAGTTCTTAACAGATCGATTGTTAACAGGATTAAATAATAAACAGAAAGAAGCGGTCCAGGCAACTGACGGACCTTTGCTTATTATGGCAGGAGCAGGAAGCGGCAAGACGAAGGTTTTGACGCATAGAATTGCCTATTTAATCGTAGAGAAAGAAGTGGCCCCGTGGAATATCCTGGCGATTACCTTTACGAATAAAGCGGCAAGGGAAATGAAGGAGAGGATCCAGGGCATCCTTGGAGGAGCAGCAGATGAGATTTGGATTTCCACATTCCACTCCATGTGTGTCCGCATCCTCCGTCGTGACATCGACCGAATCGGGATGAACCGCAATTTCTCCATTCTCGATCCGTCTGACCAGCAAACCGTGATCAAGCAGATCATGAAAGAGAAGAATATCGATACGAAGAAATTTGAGCCGAAGACGATTTTGGGAACCATTTCATCCGCGAAGAATGAATTGATTACCCATGAAGAGTTCGCGAATACAGCGGGTAACTATTATGAGCAGACGGTCGCTGACCTGTATTCTGAGTATCAAAAGCGTTTAAGGAAGAACCAGGCACTCGACTTTGATGATTTAATCATGAAGACTTTTGAGCTGTTCGATAAGGTTCCAGAGGTGCTTGAATTCTACCAGAGGAAATTCCAATACATTCATGTCGATGAGTATCAGGATACGAACCGAGCGCAATATATGCTAGTGAAGAAGCTGGCGCAGCGCTTTAAGAATCTTTGTGTAGTAGGGGATTCTGACCAATCCATCTATCGTTGGCGCGGTGCCGATATTGCCAATATCCTCTCCTTTGAGAAGGATTATCCAAATGCTAATGTCATATTGCTCGAGCAGAATTATCGTTCGACAAAGCGAATTCTGGCAGCAGCTAACGGCGTGATTGAAAAGAACTTAAATCGTAAGCCGAAGAAGCTGTGGACAGAAAACCTTGAGGGCAGCAAGATTTCCTATTACCGCGCGGACAGTGAACAGGGAGAAGCCCAGTTCGTAGCAGGACGAATTAAGGAAATGACCGATAAACAAGGAAAGCGACTATCTGATATCGCCATTCTCTATCGTACGAACGCGCAATCGCGTGTCATGGAGGAAGTGTTGCTGAAGTCAAATATCCCGTACACAATTGTCGGCGGCATTAAGTTCTATGACCGAAAAGAGATTAAGGATATCCTTGCCTATCTGCGCTTGATTGCCAATCCTGATGATGACATTTCCTTGCGAAGAGTCATCAATGTGCCTAAGCGCGGCGTCGGGGCAAGCTCCGTTGATAAGATTGCCAATTATGCACAGGACCATGATATTTCTATGTATCAGGCTATGCTTGAGCTTGAGTTCATAGGGCTTGGTGCAAAGGCTTATAAGGGAGCGAGCGAATTCCGCGATTTAATTAAGCATTATACAGCGATGCAGGAGTATTTATCCGTGACGGAATTAATCGAGGAAGTCATTGAGAAATCCGGCTATCGCCAATCACTTGAGATTGAGAAGACGATTGAAGCCGAGACAAGGCTTGAGAATATAGAGGAGTTCCTGTCTGTTACGAAAAACTTCGAAAACAGCAGTGAAGATAAGAGCTTAGTAGCCTTCCTGACAGACCTAGCCCTTGTTGCTGACATTGACCGGATGGATGAGGAGGAAGAGACTGCCGGAGAAGGGGTTGTTCTTATGACCCTTCACTCCGCCAAAGGGCTTGAATTCCCGACGGTTTTCCTTCTTGGTCTTGAAGAAGGGGTATTCCCGCACAGCCGGGCACTCATGGAAGATGAAGAGATGGAAGAGGAGCGCCGTTTGGCTTATGTTGGCATCACGCGGGCGGAACAAGAGCTTTACATCACCAATGCCCAGATGAGGACCTTATACGGCCGCACAAATATGAACCCTGTTTCTCGTTTTATTAAAGAAATACCGGAGGATTTGCTGGAAGATTTGAATCCTCCTGTCGAGAGCAGATCCGCTGCACGCCCATCCTTCATGCAAGGGAGAGGCACTGGCCGCAGCGGTGCAGGGATTAATGGCGGCATCAACGGGGGCGGTGCAGCTGCGCCAAAACCGGTTTCAAGGCCTGCGATGCACACTTCAGGCGGCGAAAGGCTGGATTGGGCCGTCGGTGATAAGGCCGAACATGGCAAATGGGGTGTAGGAACCGTTGTCAGCGTGAAGGGGAGCGGTGATGGGCTTGAGCTCGATATCGCCTTCCCATCTATGGGCATTAAGCGCCTGCTGGCGAAATTTGCCCCAATAAAGAAGCATCAATAATGATGCTCCTGATACCTGTAGAGAGGCGGATAGAATGATGGAGTTGAAAGAAGCCCAAAAAAGAGCAGCAGAGCTTCATTCTTTGTTAAACCAATACGGATATGAATACTATGTTCTTGATGAGCCGAGTGTACCGGATTCAGTCTATGATGAATTGTACAAGGAGCTCGTCGCAATTGAGCAAGCCTTCCCGGAGCTGCAAACAGAAGAGTCCCCGACACAAAGGGTTGGAGGACAAGTGCTGGATGCCTTCCAGAAGGTCGAGCATAATACCCCGATGCTCAGTCTTGGTAATGCCTTTAATGAGCAGGACCTGCGCGATTTTGACCGCAGGGTGAAGCAAGGCCTTGGCACAGACAGCTATTCGTATATTTGCGAATTGAAAATTGACGGACTCGCTGTCTCCCTTCGCTTTGAGGATGGATTATTCGTGAAAGGTGCAACTCGCGGGAATGGGACTATCGGTGAGGATATTACAGCCAATCTGCGCACGATTCGCTCTATTCCTCTCCGCCTCCATAAACCGTACACAATGGAGGTGCGCGGTGAGGCCTATATGCCGAAAAAATCCTTTGTCGCTTTGAACAAAAAGAAAGAAGAGGACGGGGAAGAGCCATTTGCGAACCCTCGAAATGCAGCTGCCGGCTCGTTAAGGCAGCTTGATCCGCGAATTGCTGCCTCTAGAAACTTAGATATCTTTCTATACGGAATTGGAGATACGGGCGAAACAGGCGTGAGGTCTCATGGTGAAGGACTTGACCTCTTGCAAACGCTCGGATTGAAAACGAATCCGCACCGGAAGAGATGCGAGACCATTGAAGAAGTGCTTGAATATGTGGGCGAGTGGACGGAGAAACGCCCAAGCCTTGACTATGAGATTGACGGAATCGTGGTGAAGGTTGACTCCCTTTCCCATCAGGACGAGCTTGGCATGACGGCGAAAAGTCCGCGCTGGGCAATAGCATACAAATTCCCGGCAGAGGAAGTCGTCACCGTGCTGAAGGGAATTGAATTAACAGTAGGGCGCACAGGTGTGATTACACCGACAGCTTTGCTTGAGCCTGTGCGTGTAGCTGGTACTACTGTGCAACGGGCTTCCCTTCATAATGAGGATTTGATTCGTGAGAAGGATATCCGGATTGGTGACCATGTGATTATCAAAAAAGCTGGCGATATTATCCCTGAGGTCGTCAAGGTACAGCTCGATCAACGGACAGGGGCAGAGGAAGAATTCCATATGCCGACCCATTGCCCTGAATGCGGCAGCGATCTTGTCCGGTTGGAAGGAGAGGTAGCGCTGCGGTGCATTAACCCAAAATGTCCTGCGCAGATTAAGGAAGGGCTGATTCACTTCGTTTCCCGCAATGCGATGAACATCGACGGACTTGGGGAGAAGGTTATTATTCAGTTATTCAATGCTAATTTGATCAAGGATGTCGCCGATATTTATGCATTAACATATGAACAATTGATTGGCTTAGAGCGCATGGGCGATAAGTCTGTGAAAAAGCTGCTCGCCGCGATTGAAGCCTCCAAGGATAACTCGCTTGAACGTCTATTGTTCGGTTTGGGCATTCGTCATGTCGGTGCCAAAGCAGCGAGAGTGCTGGCTGAGGAATATGAGGAAATGGACAAGCTCATGGCTGCAAGCGCCGGTGACCTCGTTGCCATTAACGAAATTGGCGAGAAGATGGCTGATGCAATCGTGACGTACTTCAGCCAAGAAGAGTGCATTCAATTGATTAATGAATTAAAAGCCTATGGTGTGAATATGAGCTATAAGGGCAAAAGAAAAGCTGAGGCTGTTGAATCAGATTCTTATTTTGCTGGGAAAACGATCGTCTTGACTGGTAAAATGGAAGAGTATGGACGTACAGAAGCGAAGGAAATGATTGAGGCCCTTGGCGGAAACGTCACAGGCAGTGTAAGCAAGAAGACAGATATAGTCATAGCCGGTGAAGATGCCGGTTCGAAGTTAAAGAAAGCCCAGGATCTCGGCATCGAAATTTGGAATGAGGCGCAGCTTCTGGCTGAGCTGGGCAAGCGAGGATAGAGGTGGAGTAATGAAACGCTTTTTGGCAATAACATTGGCGGTGATGCTGACGGCAACAGGCTGTGCGCCAAGATTTGATAATAGTGAAGTGGTAGAAGATGATACAGATAAGAAAAATACCGAGAAGGAATCCATTATTCCGGAGTATCAAATTTCTGATCAATACTATCAAACCCTATTACCATATGAAACGAGCGACACACGAGGACTTGTAACGTCGAATATCAATACGCGCCTTGACCTTGAAGAATTCGAAACAGGGTTAATGAGGCTATCGCAGGACCCGTTCCCTACAGATGAATATGTATTCCGTGAAGGACAAGTCATCTCAAAAGAAACGGTCACAAGCTGGCTCAATCGGAAATATACGAGTGCCCAGCTAAAAGAAAGAAAATTGTCGGCTGAGGAAAACGCAGGCTTGAACCCGGTTGATGATGGGAAGGGAGATATTGAGGAACGTTATGAGAAAAATCCTGAATATCTTGCCCATATCCTTGAACATAATTATTTGGTGAAATCCGATAATAAAGTAACGCTTGGAGGAATATCAATCGGGCTAGCGTTAAACTCTGTCTTCTACTATCAAAAGGAGAAGTATGGGGAAACGTATGAGGTAAAGATCGACGCCAATACAATCCAGCAAAAGGGAGAAGAAATCGCAGCTGAAGTCATCAAGCGTGTCCGCGGTTTGGAAGGGGCAGAAAATGTGCCTATCCTAATTGGCTTGTTTGAACAGCAAAGCAAGGACTCAGTTGTACCAGGAAACTTCATGTCCTATGCTGTGGTCGGCGCAAACAGCAATAAAATCTCTAAATGGAAAAATGTTGATGAGGAGTATTTCTTATTCCCGTCTTCAAAGGCTGAAGAGAAGCATCGGGATGATGCCAACACATTTTCAAACTTTAAGGATGATGTAGAGGAATACTTCCCGAATTATAACGGTGTCATTGGTAAAGCATTCTACGTGAATGAAGAAATGAAGAAGCTTACAATCACCATTGATATGCAATTCTACTCTAAGAGTGAGGTCCTCGGATTTACCCAATATGTCGCAGGTCTTGTCATGGACTATTTCCCTGACTACCTAGAGGTAGAGACAAAAATCGCCTCATCGAACGGGCAAGAATCACTGATTGTCAAAGAGGTAGATGATAAAGAGCCATATGTCTATATTTACAATGAATAAGAGTAAAGGTACTGTAAGGCAGAAACGTTGTGAATTCAGCGTTTCTGCTTTTTTATTGAAGGGATTTGTCAAGCTAGTTAACGAAATAACCAGAATATTTTGAGTTGTGTTTAAATGGTGTGACTCGCACCTGTGAATAGAGTAGAATAAAAGGTAGGTTAATTATTTTATTTTACATAGGGAGGTCATCGAATGGTACAAGCGTACAAACATGAGTCACTGACAAATTTCAAGGCTGATGAGAACAAAAAGGCATTCGAGGAAGCGCTCGCTTTGGTGGACGGTTACCTCGGCCAAGATTACCCGTTGATCATTGGCGGCGAACAGGTGACGACTGAAGAAAAGATTGTCTCTACTAGTCCATCCAATAAAGAAATAATTATCGGTCGTGTATCTAAGACAAATAAAGATCTTGCAGAAAAAGCCATGCAAGAAGCATTGAAGGCATTTAAGACATGGAGCAAAACAAAGCCAGAAGTACGGGCAGATGTATTGTTTAAAGCTGCTTCCATCATCCGTCGCAGAAAGCATGAATTCTCTGCGTTAATGGTGCGTGAAGCAGGGAAGCCATGGAATGAAGCTGATGCTGATACAGCAGAAGCGATTGATTTTCTTGAATATTACGGAAGGCAAATGCTGAGCTTGAAAGATGGTCAGCCTGTATTAAGCCGTCCGGATGAATATAACCGCTATCATTATATTCCGCTAGGAGTCGGGGTAGTCATCTCTCCTTGGAACTTCCCGTTTGCCATCATGGCAGGAACATGCGTGGCAGCCGTTGTGACAGGGAATACAGTATTATTGAAGCCAGCCTCTACCACGCCGGTTGTCGCAGCGAAATTTGTTGAAGTCATGATTGAAGCGGGTCTGCCAGCAGGCGTTATCAACTACGTGCCAGGCAGCGGCGCTGAGGTAGGCGACTATTTAGTCGATCACCCAAGCACACGCTTCATCAGCTTTACCGGCTCACGTGAAGTCGGTGTGAGAATTTATGAAAGAGCATCCAAGGTACATGAAGGTCAGAAATGGCTAAAACGTGTCATTGCAGAAATGGGCGGAAAAGACACAATCGTCGTTGATTCTGAAGCAGACCTTGAGCTTGCGGCAAAATCAATCGTGGCATCTGCCTTTGGTTTTGCAGGACAAAAATGCTCTGCCTGCTCAAGAGCGGTCATTGTGGAGGATGTATATGACGAAGTCCTGAACCGTGCTGTTGAGCTTACGAAAGAATTGACTGTCGGTGACACCGGCAATCTGGATAACTTTATGGGTCCTGTTATTGATGCAGGTGCCTTCAAGAAGATCACAGGGTATATCGAAATAGGCAAGGAAGAAGGCCGTCTCGTTGCCGGCGGAGGCTCAGATGACTCCAAGGGCTATTTCATCGAGCCAACCATCATAGCGGACCTTGCTCCTGATGCCCGAATCATGAAGGAAGAAATCTTTGGTCCTGTTGTTGCCTTCTGCAAAGCGCGTGACTTTGACGAAGCGATTGAGATTGCCAATAACACAGATTATGGCCTAACAGGTGCGGTCATCACGCGTAACCGTGCTCACCAGGAAAAAGCGCGCGAGGACTTCCATGTTGGAAATCTGTACTTTAACCGCGGCTGCACAGGCGCTATTGTCGGTTACCAGCCATTCGGCGGATTCAATATGTCTGGAACAGACTCGAAAGCAGGCGGTCCTGACTACTTGCTGCTTCACATGCAAGCTAAAACAACTTCAGAGGCATACTGATAGATTGAAAGTCCCCTCCAACCAATTGGGGGGGCTTTTTTAGAATTCTATGTAAAAAGGATGGGCCGATTCATCGAGGCAATACTCAATCCTTTGCCGGAAATTGCCCCATTCGACCATTTCCAAGCCTTCTTCAAGCGGAAAGAATCCTACCTCTAAACTCTCAGAAGAGGTTGTCAATTTGCCGCCAACCGGCTTTGCCAGGAAAAGAGTATTACAGATTGATCTCTGCACATTTTGGAAAATACCGCAGAAGGACAGAATTTCTACTTCAATGCCTGTCTCCTCCATTGTCTCCCGGATGGCTGCCGCCTTTAAAGACTCGCCTTCCTCGACTTGACCGCCCGGCATCTCCCAGCCGCGCTTCGGTCCCCTTAACAATAAAATCTCCTGCTTTTCATTCATCACGATTACTGCAGCTGACACGATATGTTTAGGTGGCACAAAACTCACATGGATTCCCTCGTTTCTGTTTTTATTATGGATAAGAAATTCGACATTACTGGCTATAATCCCTTTCTACCATTTCTCGTCAAAATACCACACCAAATGCCTATTTTTAGAAAAATATATAAAAAAATTCTATAAATCTATTTGCAATTTCTAAATACTGTTATATAATACAAAATATATTAAGTTTTCTGTTTTATAACAAATGGAACAGGTAAAGGAAGTGAGCTTGAAGCATGGCAGTACAGACAAATGGACTTAATATCCATGGAAAAATGGAACAGGGATTTGAAGAAATCCTAACACCAGAAGCACTCGAGTTTATAGAACAGCTTGAACGGCACTTTGGGCCGAGAAGAAAAAATCTACTTGAGAAGCGGGCAGAAAGGCAAAAGGAAATCGACGCAGGAAAGCTTCCTGATTTCTTAAAAGAAACGGAGCATATCCGTAAGAGCGATTGGACCATCGCTTCACTTCCAAAGGATCTTGAGGACCGGCGCGTAGAAATCACCGGACCGGTTGACCGAAAGATGGTCATTAACGCATTAAACTCAGGCGCCAAATGCTTCATGGCAGACTTTGAGGATGCGAATTCCCCCACTTGGAACAATAATATTGAAGGGCATATAAATCTTCGCGATGCTGTCAATCGGACCATCCGTTTTATCAATCCGAATGGCAAGCAGTACAGCTTAAAAGAAGAAACCGCGACCTTGATTGTACGCCCTAGAGGTTTCCATCTGGAAGAGAAGAACATTACGCTGGATGACAAGCCAATATCAGGCGGCCTGATGGATTTTGGCCTATTCTTTTTCCATAACGCCAAGACCCTTCTCGCAAACGGGAGCGGACCATACTTTTATCTGCCGAAAATTGAAAGTCATCAGGAAGCGCGCCTTTGGAACGATGTATTCGTTTATGCGCAAAACCACCTTGGCATCCCCCATGGTTCCATCAAAGCAACTGTCCTCATAGAAACCATACTTGCAGCATTTGAAATGGATGAAATCCTATACGAATTAAAAGACCACTCCGCTGGATTGAACTGCGGCAGATGGGATTATATATTCAGCTATTTAAAGAAATTCAGAAATCACGACTCTATCATTCTCCCAGATCGCTCCGTCGTCACGATGGCGGTACCGTTCATGACAGCATACTCCTTGCTGGCCATCCAAACATGCCACAAGCGGAATGCGCCGGCAATTGGCGGCATGGCGGCACAGATTCCTGTCAAAAACGACGAGAAAGCCAATGACGAAGCCTTCGCCAAAGTGCGCGCCGACAAAGAGCGCGAAGCAAGAAACGGCCATGACGGCACATGGGTAGCCCATCCGGCCTTGGTGCCGGTAGCGAAGGAAGTATTCGATGAATTCATGCCGACACCAAATCAAATTCATAAAAAGCGTGAAGACGTCAGCGTCAAAGCGGAAGACCTACTTGAAGTGCCAGAAGGCTCCATCACCGAACAGGGTGTCCGCACGAACATTAATGTTGGTATTCAATATATAGAATCCTGGCTCAATGGCCGAGGGGCTGCGCCAATCTATAACCTGATGGAGGATGCGGCAACCGCTGAAATCTCCAGAGCCCAGGTATGGCAATGGGTGCGCCATCCGAAAGGCGTCCTTGATGATGGCCGCAAGGTCGATATGTCCATGTATGAAACCTTTAAGGAAGAAGAATTGCAGCGGATCAAATCCGAGCTTGGGGAGGAACGATTCAATTCCGGCCGATTTGATGAAGCGGCAGAGCTTTTTGACAGACTCATTAAAGATGAAACGTTTTATGACTTCTTGACGTTACCTGCATACGAAATTCTATAAATCTATTATGAACCTATAGGAGGAATTAGGAATGAGAGAAGAATTAGTGAAACAAATCGAAGATCAATGGAAAGATGAAAGATGGCAAGGAATCGAACGCCCGTACACGGCAGAGGATGTCCTGAAATTGCGCGGATCCGTCCAAATTGAACATACATTAGCAAGAAGAGGCTCCGAGAAACTATGGAACTACTTGAATACTGAAGATTATATCAATGCCCTTGGCGCCCTGACTGGTAATCAAGCAGTTCAACAAGTTAAAGCTGGTCTCAAAGCGATTTATTTGAGCGGATGGCAGGTTGCTGCTGACGCCAATCTATCCGGCAATATGTACCCTGACCAAAGCCTTTACCCGGCGAACAGTGTACCAGCTGTTGTGAAACGCATTAACCAAGCGCTTCAGCGTGCCGACCAAATCCACTACTCTGAAGGCAAGGAAGATATCGATTGGTTCCAGCCGATTGTAGCAGATGCAGAAGCTGGCTTTGGCGGACAATTGAACTGCTTTGAGCTCATGAAAGGCATGATTGAAGCAGGTGCGGCAGGCGTCCATTTCGAAGACCAGCTCTCTTCTGAAAAGAAATGCGGACATTTAGGCGGAAAAGTATTGCTGCCGACACAAACAGCTGTCCGCAACTTAATCGCAGCACGCCTTGCAGCTGATGTCATGGGTGTACCGACTATCCTGATCGCCCGTACAGATGCCGATGCAGCTGACCTGATTACAAGCGACATCGACCCAACGGACCTTCCATTTATCACGGGAGACCGTACACCAGAAGGATTCTTCCGCACAAAAGCGGGCATCGACCAAGCAATCGCTC
>CAJGCH010000027.1 GCA_904501845.1 uncultured Bacillaceae bacterium
AGCACCTCTGTCAGCCCCCGCGATGTATCAATCGTTTCCAGCAGCTGATTCTTTATGATGGCTTTGGTCTGAACAATTTCCTGTTCTGAGAAATCTCCGCGTTTCATTGCTTCCATCTGTTCCTTAATAATGGTCACAGCCTGCTCATAATTCTTGTTGTCAATACCAGACATGACCATCAAGAGCCCTTTATGGCTTTCAAGCCTTGATGCAGCATAATAAGCAAGGCTTGCTTTCTCGCGGACATTCATAAACAGCTTAGAATGAGAGAAGGCTCCAAAGATGCCATTGAACATTTGCAAGGCAAAATAGTCGGAATCGCGATAGGTGATATTTGTGCGGTAACCAATATTTAATTTCCCTTGCTTGATGTCCTGGATCTCTTGAAGCTCCTTTGCCTCTTGTACTTGGTGATGTATGTATGAAATAGTTTTTGGTTCTCTTTCGCTGAATCGGAAATAGCGTTGTGCCATATTAGCAACTGCCTCTTCATCAATATCCCCGATCACATACAAATCTAATTCATCCTCCATGAAGGCACGCTCATAATACGCATATAAGGATTCAGGCGTAATCTCCTCGACCTTATCAGCAATACCGCTTGCATCTAACCGGTAATTCTCCTCCACACACATTTCCTGAGTCAAGCGGAGGGATGAATACCGCATCTTATCATCATAGATGGATTCAAGTCTTTGTTTAAGCGCCCTTTTCTCCTTCGTAACTGTACTTGGGTCAAATTGTCCATGTGAGGAATTTGGCTTTGTTAATACATCCGATAACAGCTCAAATGCTTTCTCAAGCAACGGCTCGTTATTAGAGAGATATTTCTCGTTAACCATGTCTATTTGAAAGCTCATGATGTGGTACTCCCCTTTTTTGCCTACATCCGCAAAAAGGCTCGCCCCGTATAATTCATCAAGCTGGCTGCGGAACGCAGTAGAAGTGGGATACTTCTCCGTATTGCTTTGCAGCACATTGGGCAAAAGAGCTCTAAGCGTTACGGTTTCTTCTTTTAAAGGCGCTTTCATTTTCCAAACCAATGTATTTGTCTTGTATTTGCTCGTCGGCACAATATGAACGGTTACTCCTTGCTGTTTGAGAACCCTTTCTGTTACTACGGCCATATACTTGACCTCCCTAATGGAATTTATCTTCCCTGAAATCATTTCTATTGTTCGTCTCTCGGAATGTTTTTAAACCTTTAGATTGAATATACATGGTTTTGCAAAAATAAAGCAAGGGAGTCGTTTGCCCCGGTTACTAATTTCTATGTTAAAGTAAGCTGCTATACAATCAAGATTTTAGGAATCATCAAAAAAAGCAGGCAAAGGATAATGGCTGTCATTTCCTTTGCCTGCTTTTTTAAGAAATACTATTTATCTTTTGCCTTTAATATATGGCTGACCAGATGCTTTCGGTGCATCCGCGCGGCCGATAAATCCTGTAAGGGCAAGAATCGTCAATACATACGGAAGGATGAGCAAGTATACGTTTGGAATTTCGCTGAAGAACGGAAGCATGGAGCTTACGATACTTAAACATTGTGCAAAACCAAAGAATAATGCCGCACCCATGGCACCAATTGGATGCCATTTACCAAAGATCATTGCTGCAAGCGCCATGAACCCTTGGCCTGCGATTGTCGCATGGTTGAAGTCAAGAGCAATTGTCGTCGCATAAATCGCTCCCCCTAAACCGCCTAAGAGGCCGCTTAGGAAAACCCCGATATATCTCATGCGATTAACATTGATACCCATTGTATCTGCTGCCATCGGATGTTCCCCGACAGAGCGAAGACGAAGTCCAAAAGGCGTTTTATAGATAACGTACCAAACTAGAATAGAGACTAAAATCGCAAGAATGGAGGTATAGTATACATCCGAGAAAAGAATATCACCAAGAATCGGTATATCACTTAGAATGGGAATATCTTCTTTATAGAACGGCTGTGCAATCTTATCTGTCTGTCCAGCACCGTAAATTAATTTCACTAGGAATAAAGAAGCTCCCAATGCCAGCATGTTGATTGCGACACCACTGACAGTTTGGTCAGCACGGAATGTGATGGATGCAAGAGCATGAAGCAAGGAGAATAGACCTGCTACAACCATCGCTACAACGAGGGAAACCCACGGTGTCCACGCCCCTAATGCGTCAGAGAATGTTAAGTTGAATACAACACTTGTAAATGCACCGACAATCATGATCCCTTCCAAACCGATGTTTACTACGCCGGATCGTTCAGAAAACACGCCGCCAAGAGCGGTAAGAATAAGCGGAGCCGCATAGACAAGTGTAGACGGAACAAGTATCGCTAAAATATCTACAAAACTCACTTATTCCACCCCCTTTTTCTTGCTAAACTTGCTGATTACGACACGAATAATATAGCTTGAAGCTACGAAGAAAATAATTAATGCGATAACAACATCGATGATCTCTGTTGGAATGCCTGTCTCAAGCGGCATGTTCAAGGAGCCGTACTTTAATCCCCCAAATAACAAGGCAGCCAGTACAACACCAATGGCGGTATTAGCTCCTAAAAGAGCAACGGCGATACCATCAAAGCCAACGCCTGTATGAGCCCCTTTAACGCCAATATAACCGAATGTCCCAAGACCTTCCATCGCACCGGCAAGACCGGCAAAAGCACCGGAAATCAGCATGGCATAAACGATGTTTTTATTGACACTGATACCTGCGTATTCAGATGCATGCTGGTTAAATCCAACCGCCTTCAGTTCATACCCTTTAGTTGTCTTCTCTAATAGGAACCACATAATAATCGCACCAGCAATTGCGATTGCAAATCCCCAGTGCAGACGTGAGTTATCAGTAAGTGCTGCGAAAAACTCTGAGCGCAATGTCGCAGAGGCAGCGATTGTTTCAGTCTTATCAGAGCGGTCAGTCAATACGTTTGAAATAATGTAGTTGACCACATGCAAAGAAATATAGTTCATCATGATGGTCGTGATAACCTCATGGACGCGGTATTTCGCTTTTAATAATCCCGGGATGAAGGCCCAAAGAGCCCCTGCAACAGCCGCAGCCAATACAGCTAGCGGAAGATGGATTATTCTTGGAAGCTCGGTGAATAATGTTCCAATCCATACTGAGGCAAGCCATCCCATCAAGAATTGCCCTTCAACACCGATATTAAATAAGCCTGTTCTAAAAGCAAATGCTACCGCTAAACCGGCTAGAATATATGGTGTTACTTGGCGAATGGTTTCTCCCATAAAATAAGTGTCACTGAATATGCCTTCCCATAACGCGATATATCCATCAACTGGGCTATAACCGCTGACTAACATGACAATAGCGCCTGCAATCAGGCCCAAAATTACCGCGATTACAGGGATTAGTATATTTGATAGCCTTTTATACATTTGTTTCCTGCCCCGCTTCCTTCACTTTACTTCCTGCCATTAGAAGACCTAATTCTTGTTCCGTTGTCTTCTTAGGGTCTACAATCGCCACGATTGCCCCTTCATAAATGACTGCGATGCGGTCACTGACGTTTAATATTTCATCTAACTCGAATGAAATTAATAGGACTCCACGCCCCTGATCCCGCTGTTCAATCAAGCGCTTATGGATAAACTCGATTGCCCCGACATCAAGTCCTCGTGTTGGCTGCGCCGCGATTAACAAATCAGGATCTCGGTCGATTTCCCTAGCAATGATTGCTTTTTGCTGGTTCCCTCCTGATAAGGCGCGGGCTGGTGTATGCTCACTTGGCGTACGCACATCAAACTCTTCTATAAGCTTTCTCGCTTTATCAAAGATATTCTTAAAATTCAAGATGCCGTTTTTGGAAAAAGGCTCTTTGTAATACGTCTGAAGCACCATATTCTCGCCGATGGAATAATCCAGCACAAGTCCATGTTTATGGCGATCCTGCGGGATGTGACCGATGCCGCTTTCCGTGATTTTTCTCGGCTTCTTATTCAACAATTCATTTCCATTCAACTTGATGCTGCCTGATTCACTTTTTCGAAGTCCGGTAATGGCTTCAATCAATTCTGTTTGACCGTTTCCATCTACTCCGGCAATCCCAACGATTTCACCTGCCCTAACGGACAAGTTCAATCCGCGAACCGCATCGACTCCTCTTGAATCCTTGACAACAAGGTTGCTGATTTCAAGTACGTCGCCAGCAGGTTTTGCGTCTGTTTTCACAGTAGTAAATACGACCTCTCTGCCCACCATAAGACTTGCTAGTTCATTCGGGTTTGATTCACTGACATTGACGGTGCCAATTCCTTTCCCTTTACGAATGACTGTGCAGCGGTCACATACTTCCATGATTTCTTTTAGCTTGTGAGTGATGAGAATAATGGATTTACCCTCAGAAATCAAATTCCTCATGATTTGAATTAATTCTTTGATTTCTTGAGGAGTTAATACGGCTGTAGGCTCATCAAAGATTAAGATTTCCGCTCCGCGGTAGAGGGTTTTTAATATTTCAACCCTTTGCTGCATTCCGACGGATATATCAGAGATTTTAGCATCCGGGTCAATCTTCAGCCCATAACGCTCAGAAAGATCGCGCACTTCTCTTGCTGCCTCTTTCAAGTCAATCTTTCCGCCTTTAGTCGGCTCTTTTCCAAGAATGATGTTTTCAGTAACAGTGAAGGTATCTACAAGCATGAAGTGCTGATGCACCATTCCGATTCCTAAATCATTAGCAATATTCGGACTTGTGATTTTTACCTCTTCACCCTTTACTTTGATTTGCCCTTGTTCAGGCTGGTATAAGCCGAACAAGACATTCATCAATGTTGATTTTCCGGCTCCATTTTCTCCTAGCAATGCATGAATTTCTCCCCGCTTTAATTGCAGGGTAATATCATCATTGGCAACAATGCCTGGGAACTCTTTACGGATGTTTAACATCTCAATAACGTAGTCCACGGATATTCACTCCTTTTATATTCCATGAGGGTTCTAAGTAAGATGGCAAAAGAAAAGCAACCCATCCCACTGTTGCGCTACCTTTCCTTTGCCATTTTCCTTAGAGGTCTGATGTCAGACAGTCATAGGCAATGGTAATGAAGAGGGATAAGGATGAATATTCCCTTATCCCCTCATCATTTTTCATCTTATTTTAAGAATTCTTCAAGTTCTTTATCAGTTGCGGGAACTTTGATTTCGCCATTCTTAATTTTTTCTTTATATTCGTCAACAGACTTAATCATATCTTCAGATAAGTTATCTGTTGTCGGAGCGATATCAACACCATCAGCATCAAGGCCAAATTCTACGATTTCACCGCCAGGGAAGTTACCTTCTTTAGCCTCAGTAGCTACTTGTTTAACCGCTAGGTCAACACGTTTAACCATAGAAGTCAATGTAACGTTCAAATCAGTTCCATCAATAGCACCTTCAGCAGATTGGTCTTTATCTACACCGATTACCCATACTTCTTTGTCAGGGTCATTTTTCTTAATGTTTTTCGCTTCTGTAAACACACCGTTACCAGTTGCACCGGCTGCGTGATAAATTATATCAGTGCCAGATTTGTACATAGCTTCTGCTGTAGCTTTACCAAGAGAAGCATCACTGAAACTTCCAGTGTATTTTACTTGTACATCAGCATCTGGGTTTACAGACTCAACACCTGCTCTGAAACCAATTTCGAATTTTTTAATAAGTTCACTTTCCACTCCGCCAACAAAACCAATTTTATTGGATTTAGATTGCAATCCAGCAATTACACCAACTAGGAAAGAACCTTCATGCTCTTTGAATGTGATGCTTGCTACATTATCTGCATCAACTACTGAGTCAACGATTGCAAAGTTGCTATCCGGGTTTTGCTCAGCTGCTTCTTTAACCGCACTTTCCAGCAAGAAGCCAATACCATAAATTACATCGAAATCTTGGCGAACTAATTGGTTCAGGTTAGTTGTATAATCTGCATCAGATTCAGATTGAAGGTAGTTGTATCCATCCTTACCTTTTTCCAATCCATTTTCTTCACCAAAAGCTTGCAAACCTTCCCACGCTGATTGGTTAAATGATTTGTCATCAACGCCACCCGTATCCGTGACCATTGCGACGGTGAAATTATCTTTTTCTGAATCACCTTCATTGCTGCTCTCTTCACTGTTGCCACATGCACCAAGGATTGTTCCTGCAGCTAATACGAGAGACAACGCCAATCCAAATTTGCGTTTTTTCAAGTTCTTAACCCCCTACTAGTAATTTTGGCAGTAGTTTTTTAGTATAAGCTTCTTCATAATCTTCTACGCAGAATATGAAATTGAAACTTATCAGACCTAAAAAAGTTGGCAGAGTGGAGATATGGCTTGTCCTGACTGTCGAAATGAGTCTGTTTCAATAATAGGAGCGCCGTTTCCGGACTGCAATCTAATAGAGGCGATATCTTATCGTCGTAGCCGATAGGTTCAATATCAGCCACCGCATATGTAATTTGTATACCGGCCTTTTCTTCCAACAAGGCCAGCATCGACTCCTTTTGAAATACGGCTTTGTCAGACACCACATTAACCGGTATCTTATCCTGACAATAAACAACCGGATCTCCGTTAGCTGTCCTGACCCGCTCTATTATGAGAAACTTCTCGTCTTTCCCACAGCTGAACCTTTTCATATCTTCTTCCGTTGCACCCTCAATGGATGAGGAAAGAAATATGGTCCCTGGAGTCATGTTCGCTTCACGAATCATGTCAGTCACACTATTAAGCTGTTCTATTCCAGAAGTAAATAATGGCGTAGCATTCACAAACGTTCCTACTCCATGTCTGCGAATAATCACCTTATCTTCCTCAAGAACACGAAGCGCTTCCCTCAATGTGGCTCTGCTGACGCCAAGTTTTTTGGCCCATGCAAATTCTGAAGGCAGCTTTTCATGTTCCCTATAGACACCCGATGCTATATCTTGTCTAATCTTGTCGATTACCTGCAGATAAAGCTGCCGGTTGTCCTGCCTGATAGACATGCTTCTTCCCCCAGTTAAATATTTCTTGTTCATTCAAAAGGTACAAATCTACTAACCAATCATAATTTATCATGGATTTTATAAGAAATAAATAGGTTTTCCTAAAATATAAATAATGACACACTTGTCGAATTAGCGAATATCAAGAATGTAAGCGTTGTAAACCGCATTATATCAACGTTTTTTCGACAAAAGGACTTTTGTCTTATTCAAAAGATTATATTTTTAAAATTTTCTATCTTTTCTATATAGCATAACCTATTGCAAATGCTTTCATGAATATAAGTCACTCTATTCGATGCATCCGTTCAATATTTTACCTTAAATTTCCGGAAATCAAGCTGTAAAATGATGATTATATACGATTCGCATATGCTAAATCAGAATAGCCATTTCCCATATGTAATTGATGTCTATTTCTATATTAAAATAATGAAAAGTAACAAATAGCTATTCAATTACGACTAAATTCCTGTACACAAATTGTTAGCCCGTCATCGGACCATCTATTCAATTTTACACGTAGCCATTAATAGGCTTATTCCCTTAGCCTCTCAACCGCACTCAACATAAAAAGCAGACAAACCGAGGTTTGTCTGCCATTTGGCACTTCATTTAGGATGAACCTTTCCTTTGATTACAAGAATGCATCCAGTTCTTCTTGAGTAGACGGAACTTTAATTTCTCCATTTTTAATCTTATCTTTGTAATCATTAACAGCCTGAATCATTTCATCCGTTAAGTTGTCAGTTGTCGGTGAAATATCAACACCATCTTCTTTAAGACCAAATTCAACCGTTTTTCCGCCCGGGAATTTTCCATCTTTCGCATCAGTAGAAACTTGTTGAACAGCAAGATCCACACGTTTAACCATAGAGGTTAATGTGACGTTCATATCAGTTCCGGAGATTTCACCTTCACTGGATTGGTCTTTATCAACACCAATTACCCAAACGTCTTTATCAGGATTATTCTTCTTGATATTCTTCGCCTCAGTGAATATTCCATTACCGCTATTGCCTGCTGCATGGTAAATTACATCGATGCCTGATTTGTACATAGCCTCTGCCGTCGCTTTACCAAGAGAAGCATCACTGAAGCTTCCAGTGTATTTAACTTGTACGTCAGCATCTGGGTTTACCGATTTGACACCTGCGATGAAACCAGTTTCGAATTTTTTAATTAGTTCGTTTTCCATACCGCCTATAAATCCAACTTTATTGGATTTAGACTGCATTCCAGCAATTACACCAACCAGGAAAGATCCTTCATTTTCCTTGAACATGATACTCGCTACATTATCTGCCTCAACAACGGCATCAACGATAGCAAATTTTGTGTCAGGGTTTTGGCTTGCTACTTCTTTAATCGCTTCTTCCATTGTGAAGCCGACACCATAAACAAGATCAAATTTTTGACGGACTAGCTGGTTTAAATTTGTCGTATAATCTGCATCAGATTCAGATTGCAGGTAGTTGTAACCATCCTTGCCTTTTTCCAATCCATTTTCTTTACCGAAAGCCTGCAAACCTTCCCAGGCAGATTGGTTGAATGATTTATCATCAATTCCGCCAGTATCCGGAACCATCGCTACGGTAAAGTTATTCTTACCTGAATCACCTTTACTGTTATCATCCCCGTTGCCGCACGCACCCATAATGGTACTTGCCGCTAATACAAGAGATAGGGCAAGCCCAAATTTTCTTTTCTTCAATGTATTAACCTCCAAATTAATCTAGTCAGTAGCCTTTTTAATATGAGCTATTTCTTAGCATTTTATGAACAGGAAATATGACATGCCTACTCCCATTTTCCTGCATAGCGCGCAATATCTGTATCTGCATGTACTTATACAGAATGCTTACAAGATGAACGCTGAATCATTGCCTGATATTTTTTACCCATACCACCGGCAATGAAGGTCAAGATTTCGTACGGCTTTATGTATTTACTAATGCAATCATATACCTTTAATACCTTTTAGTTCATTATGTAATGGAACATCACCAGACATCACAATAATATAATTTGTCGTAAATTTCACATAATCAGCAAAAGCAACCATATCTAACCTATATCATATTATTAGACAGTCTACTAACTTTCATAATTTAACATGGATAACAAAAGAAATAAATATGTTTGTATATAAAATTATGTTATACTCTTAAATTTTTTTAACATAAAAAGCGTGTCAAAAATCAGTATTTTTACTCAAAAATAATTAATATTAGTTGCGAAAATTTTTATAATAATATATTAATATTTGGTACTCATCTATCATTGGACTTCACCAAAAAGGACAGAAGGGCCATCATCCACCTTGCGAATGCTTATTAACCCCTCCGTTTTCTTCTCCAATTAGAGATTATCTCAATATTACCTCTATCTTTTGAAGGTCACCATATAAATGACAATGTCCTCTTTCAAACAAAAAAGACTGAGATTATCAATCTTCTCAGCCCTCTTGTCTTCATTGAAGGACTTCAGAATAATATCCTGAAGTCCTTGATTCTTTTATGAATTACTTGCTTGATCGAAATCTTTCGGTACTAATACGGCACGCGGCTTGCTGCCCTCATATGGGCCTACGACTCCACGCACTTCCATTTCATCAATCAGTCTAGCCGCACGCGTATAGCCGATTCTAAAGCGGCGCTGCAGCAAGGACACAGACGCTGTTTGCATATCGGCGATCAAACGCACAGCCTCATCATACAGCTCATCTGTCGTGGCCTCCTTGCTTGGCTCTGGGATGTCTTCAGGAATCATATTCTCCTGATATTGCGCTTTCTGCTGGGAGATAACGAAATCAACAACATCCTCCACCTCTTGATCGGACAGGAATGCGCCTTGTACACGAATTGGCTTTGATGCGCCTACAGGCAAGAATAGCATGTCCCCGCGGCCAAGCAGCTTTTCTGCTCCGCCCATATCAAGGATGGTTCTTGAATCGATTTGCGAGGATACGCTGAAGGCAATCCTTGACGGGATATTCGCCTTAATTACACCGGTAATGACGTCCACAGATGGACGCTGAGTCGCGATGATTAAATGAATACCGGCAGCCCTGGCCATTTGGGCAAGACGCGTAATCGCGTCCTCCACCTCATTCGAGGCAACCATCATTAAGTCCGCCAATTCATCGACAATGACGATTATATAAGGGAGAAGCGGATTTTTCTCGCCCTCCTCCAGATTTTGGCGGGTAATCAAATCATTATACCCTTCGATATTCCGCGTTCCTGAGTGTGAGAATAATTCATAACGGCGCTCCATCTCACTGACGACCTTCTTCAAGGCTTGCGCTGCTTTGTGAGGATCGGTTACCACCGGAGCCAATAAATGCGGAATGCCATTATAGACATTCAGTTCAACCATTTTCGGATCAATCATCATCATCTTGACTTCATGCGGCTTCGCCCGCATTAATACGCTCGTGATAATGCCATTGATGCACACGCTCTTTCCGCTTCCTGTCGCCCCTGCGACAAGCAAATGGGGCATTTTGTTCAATTCGGCTGACACTGCCTCGCCGGATATATCCCTGCCAAGTGCAATAAGCAGTTTAGAACCGCTTTTCTCTGATGGCTGCACCTCAAGGACCTCACGCAAGGAGACGACAGCCACATCCGAATTCGGAACCTCAATCCCTATGGCTGACTTTCCTGGTATTGGCGCCTCGATTCGAATATCTTTTGCGGCAAGAGCAAGTGCGAGATCATCTGCCAGTGAAACAATCTTCGATACCTTCACCCCAACATCAGGATGGACCTCATACTTTGTCACCGCTGGGCCAAGATGAACCTGCGTCACCCTCGCCTTCACTCCAAAGCTCTTAAATGTGCTCTCAAGTTTTTCAGCATTCGTATGAATGAGCTCATACTCCCCGCTTTGATCTGCCTTCTTCGGAGATTTCAGCAAGGTTAGCTTTGGAAGCTGGTAATCGACATTCTCCACTTCCATAAATGTCATGGGCTCTTCCTTTTCTGCTTTGATATCCGGAGCTGGCTCAGGCTTTTCTTGTACCGATTCAGAGATTGTATCTTGATAAGCCCTGTCCGCGAAATTAGAAATAATCCGCTCTTCCATTATTCCTTCAGCAGACTCTGTATCAGACACCTCAATTTCCACGTCTTTCATGACTGGCTTGGCTTTAGGTGCCGGTTTCCCTTCCTTTTTCCTCGTTGTCTTTGATTGACGAAAATCTTCAACAAAGGCGACCCACTGTTTCTTGACGAAACGGCCAAAGGAAGTAAAAACCTTGCCAATCGAGTCCATTAATCCTCTTCCTGTAATGAGGATGATTCCGCCGACAATAAGCAAGAAGGCAATGAACTTGCTTCCAGCATCTGCAAAGAGAAAATGGAAGGCTGCATAAAGGACCGCCCCAATCATTCCTCCGCCCAGATCAGTTGTGCTGGCCGCCCCATTCACTTCCATCCAAAAGAGTTCCCACGTATTTAGTATCACACTCGGACGCAGGGCATCATTGGCGTAGGAGGCAATATGCTCAAACAAAATGGTATGATGATATAAAAGAATAGCCAAAACAATTAAATAAGTGCCGACAAGCTGTCTTTTAAAAAAGAATGGAATCTCTCGTTTATACATCAAATAGATGCTGAACGCCATAAGACCCAATAATAATAATATGTACCATTCTCCCATGAAGAAGCGCGTTAATATCACAAAAGACATTCCGACAGCTCCCAGCTTGGCCATAGCTATCGCCGCAAAACCGAATAAGGCGAGTCCTGAGATTTCGTATTTTAACGTAGACTTGATCTGATCTTTCTTCTTCGACCGAGGTTTTCGTTTATTTTTAGCCATTCAACCACCCGTATTTCTTTGTAAAATTAGTTTCTGTTAGTCCTTCTGTATATGTATAAAGAGCAGCCAGAGTAATCAGAAAAAAGCCGCCAAATGAAAACAAAGAAAGCAGCCTGGCCATGGCTGCCTATCCCTGTTCCCTTTATTATAGCATATTTGCCATACCAAAACCCTTTATTCCAGATTATAAATTATATTGCCTGGAGACAGGGAAGTGGATAAATAATCATTTGGCTCCGTACTTATAATCCGCTGCACCCTTATCGAACCGTCAGGTAATCTCTCTCCGACAAATGGAACGCCGCCTTTGTTGTACACATAATGATACTCCTTATTCGCCTGATCGAATGCCATCCATTCTTCAGGAATAATGGTATAGTAGGTCATTGAATTGGTGTGTCCTCCTGTTCTTTCCCCGCTTTGATTAACTCATTCAATTTGGCAATGGCACTGCCAATTCCCCCAACTTCATTTATCAAGCCTGTTCGAACAGCATCCTCCCCTATTACATTGGTCCCAATGTCACGAGCCAGGTTTCCCCGTGCAAACATGAGATCCTTAAAGGTCTCTTCATCTATGCTCGAGTGTTTTACGACAAAATTCACCACACGGTCCTGCATCTTATCTAAGTACTCAAATGATTGAGGAACACCAATTACAAGACCGGTCAAGCGTATTGGGTGAATAGTCATTGTGGCTGATTCCGCTATAAAGGAATAATCGCAGCTTGTCGCAATCGGTACACCAATACTATGGCCGCCTCCAAGGACGATCGATACAGTCGGTTTGGAGAGAGAAGAAATCATCTCAGAGATGGCAAGTCCCGCTTCCACGTCCCCGCCTACCGTATTAAGGATGACCAGCAATCCCTCAATCGCAGGATTCTGCTCAATCGCGACCAGCTGCGGAATAACATGCTCATATTTTGTCGTTTTGTTTTGGGGCGGTAATTGCATATGCCCCTCAATCTGTCCAATGATATTCAAGCAATGTATATTGGAATCCTTCGGCAATTGCGGCACATTTGTTTGACCCAAGGATTGAATCTTGTCAATTAACGCACTAGAAGCAATAGCCTTATCATCTGAAGGCTTTTCAACACGCGGTACCTCTTCGGCTTTATCCATTTCAAAAAGCTCCCTTCCTAAATCCAAGCAGACGCTTGCCATTAGTATGGGCAACTTGTATGGATTCATACGTTCTCAAAGACCCTCAAACAGCACTATGCCATCCACTAAAAAAAGAACCCTTTTTCAGGGTCCTTTCCTTAAACTTAACACCTTAGGTGACTCAACCATGCATCAGCTGATTTGGTATTTAAAATCGTTCGTTACTTGCTCAAGTTCAGTACTTTCCTGCTATGCATTCAGCTGAAGTGTGTTTGCTCCGCGCTTTGAAAAAGGTTTCTTTACACCTCTTCCTTTTGTAACACACACTGCATCTATATTCACTTTTTAATTACTCAATCCATCTCTTGCTGCTTGATTGGCTGTATGCGGTAATGTTACCCCTTGCCAAATGAATGATGACTTTATCGGGCTAATCTTGATTGGCCTATTCGTTAAGAGATACCCTATAACACCACCTTTTTGATGAAGATCCGATAAAAGGCTCTTGGTTGACTCTATCCAGGCTTTTTATGACAAACCACCTAGCTATCTGCCAAATCAGCCTTTCCATCCTCTCCCGCTTGCGCTACATTTCTCCTAGAACATCCCTTATCTAAGGTTTCCAATCCTTCATATCGCATATTCATTAAGCAAATCACACAATCCTTATCAAGCGGTCATTCAAATATATAGCCTTACGTTCGTCTATTCAGTTATCTCAAACATTTTCGATACGGAACGAAACACTATATGATTGAGTCGCCTAGGGTGTTAATCCTGCCTTTTTCTTTTTCCCTCCTTTCATTATATTGTTTACCCGCCTCTCATAGAAAGAAACCGCTTTCTTTATTTTTTTTTTATTTTTTTCGGCATTTATTTTTTCACGATTGATGCTCTCTCAAAGCGCCTTTAATCAGCAAAGCTCTTATTGAACGATAAAAAAACCAGGTGGAAAATCACCTGGTTCTGATTGCGGGTGCTTGGAACAGCCCCTCTTTATACTTCCATGATAATCGGCAAAATCATTGGACGGCGTTTTGTTTTTTCGAATAAGAATGAATGGAGATTATCACGAATCTCTTGCTTCATTCCAGCCCAGTCAAAATGGTCTTTAGATGTATTCTTAAGCACGATTTCCCGTACGATGGAATTAGATTTTTCCATCAAGGATTCAGACTCTCGAACATATACAAATCCTCGTGAGATGATCTCTGGACCTGCGACAATGCTTTTATCGGAGCGGCTAAGCGTAACAACAACAATCAGGATTCCATCCTGTGATAATAACCGTCGATCTCGGAGGACGATATTTCCGACATCGCCGACTCCAATCCCATCTATTAGCACATTCCCGGTTGTTATCTTGCCAGCGCTCTCGATACGTTCCTTAGAAATAGAGATGACTTCCCCGTTCTCAGGAATGAGGATTTGCTCCTGCTTGAACCCAATGGATTTGGCGATGCGCATATGTGCAATCAGCATCTTGTAATCCCCTTGGATTGGGATAAAGTACTTCGGTTTCATTAAGTTGAGCATCATCTTTAGCTCTTCCTGGCTGCCATGACCTGAAACGTGGATGCGGTTTTTGCCTGCAACCACCACTGCACCAGCCCTGAAAAGAAGATCGATTGTACGTGACATAAGCAGCTCGCCTCCGTAAAGAGGATTAGCCGCCAGCAGTACTGTGTCGCCTTGTTTAATGTTGATTTGCTTATGGGCATGCTTGGCCATTTTTTGCAATACTTCAAACGGTTCTCCCTGCTGGCCTGCAGCCAGGATAACCACTTCTTTATCATTGTAGTTCTCAATCTGATCAACAGTTATAAGGGTTTCTTCAGCTACATCCAAGTAATTAAAGGTAAGGGCAATATCAAGTACCTTTTGCATGGACTTGCCGACAACCGCCACTTTCTTGCGATTATCGCGCGCTGCATTGAACACTTGCTGCAAACCATTAATATTGGATGCATAACAAGCCACGATAACACGGCCTTTTGCCTTGTAGAATTCATCAGACATTTGTGCAGCCACCAAGGACTCAGAAGGCGTAGTACCGACCTTCTCAGCGCCAGAGCTATCAGACAGCAGGCAAAGGACACCTGACTCGCCAATCGCGGCCATCTTGCCTATATCGGCCTTATAAGGACCTTGAGCAGCCTGGTCAAATTTAAAATCGCCTGTATAAACGATGGCTCCTTCTTTCGTGTCTATGCAAATACCAACAGAGTCAGGAATGCTGTGATTGGTTTTAAAGAAAGTGATTCTTGATGTCGCAAAACGAAGGGATGTATTGGAATCCACCACTTCAAATTCAACGTCCGCTCTTCCTTTTATTTCTTCGATTTTAGCTTTGGCCAATTCAATTGTCAGACGCGTCCCATACACCGGGGCATCCAGCTCCTCAATAATATAGGGCAATGCGCCAATATGGTCTTCATGACCATGGGATAGAAAAATCCCTTGGACCCGTTCCTTGTTCTCAATCAAATAGGTGATGTCAGGGATGACCACATCGATTCCGAGCATCTCGGTTTCCGGAAACATTAATCCGGCATCAAGAACAAAAATGTCCTCATCTACCTCGATGACATACATGTTCTTTCCGATCTCCCCAGCACCGCCTAATGCGATTACTTTAATATTTTGTGTTTGTTGTTTAACCAATTTAGTTCCTCCTGTAATTAACTGCTCGTCCATTTCCAATTGAAACCATTATAACCGATATCCGCTCATGTACGCTACCCAGACGGACTTTTTCGATAAATCAATCAATTGTCAACACTCTTTGTCTTCTTTTGCAGATATGTATGTTTGTATGTTTTATAGAAAATAGTAGCAAAAGCCAACCTCGCTGGATTGGCTTTTGTCCATAAGTAACTAAAGGATTAAGACAAGCTTATAGTGTGTTCAACAACTGTATAAGCGTGTTTCTTTCAACTTCATTCATGGGCACAAGAGGCAAGCGAACAGACCCCACGTCAATTCCTTTCATTTGCAAGGCAGTCTTTACAGGAGCTGGGCTTGGAGCCATAAATAATCCTTCCATGAGTGGCAGAACGCGCTGATGGATCTTTGCCGCCTCCTCCTTCTCACCAGAGAAGAATTTCTGAACCATTGTCTGGATATCACGGCCGATGATGTGTGAGGCTACAGATACAACGCCAGCTCCCCCAATCGCAAGCACAGGCAGGGCTAATCCGTCATCACCGCTGTATAATTCAAAATCAGCAGGTGTATTAGCTATGATTTTCGTCATTGCATTGAAGTCCCCGCTAGCTTCTTTAATAGCCTTGATATTCGGCACCTCTGAAAGACGAATCACGGTCTCAGGAGAGATATTCGTAACCGTTCTTCCAGGAACATTATAGATCATTACCGGCAGGCTTGTTGAATCAGCAACTGCCTTAAAATGCTGATACAGCCCTTCCTGACTCGGCTTATTATAGTAAGGGGCAACAAGCATAATGCCGTCTACTCCCGCTTGTTCCGCCCTCTTCGTCAAACTGATTGAAGCATACGTATTGTTGCTCCCTGTACCAGCAATGACGGGTACACGTTTATTGACGATTTTGACGACATATTCGAACAAAGCCACTTTCTCTTCTGTCGTCAATGTAGGGGATTCCCCAGTTGTTCCAGATACAACGAGTGAATCGCTGCCTGTTTCAATTAAATAATCTACTAATTTAGCTGTTTTAGCAAAGTCGATGTTCCCTTTATTGTCAAAAGGGGTAACCATTGCTGTGGATACGCGGCCAAATAGACCCATACTTCCACTCCCTTTATTAAAATTTGTCTCAGTAATCGACCGCCCAATCAATGGCGCTTTCATCCTCTAGATGAAGATTAAATGCATGATGAAGAGCATTTACGGCTTCAACGAGGTCCTTTTCCTTCACAAGCACCCAAATGGTTGTGTGGCTGTCTGCCGATTGCAGTATTTGAATTCCTCTTTCCGATAATGGAGTCACGATCTTAGCCGTTACACCCGGAACACCTGTTATTCCTGCGCCGACAACCGACACTTTAGCACAATTTGGCTCAACAACTGGATCATGACCAAGATCCTTCAAGACAGAAATGGCCATATCAGCATCTGAATCAGAAACTGTATAGATAACTCCATTCGGATAGATGTTAATAAAGTCGACGCTTATTCTTGCATTGGCCATAGCCGTGAAAACTTCTGTCTGCAAATCATATTGCCCATCCTTTGCATGGACCTTGATTTGCGTTATTTGGCCCACATGAGCAATCCCTGTAACAAGCCGCTCCTGGATATCACTCCCACGGCGATGTTTCGGGTGGCTGGTGACCAATGTGCCTTCCCCATCAGTATATGTGGAACGGATTCTCATTGGCACTTTTGCCTGCATCGCAATCTCTACTGCCCGTGGATGAATGACTTTCGCTCCTTGATAAGCCATATTGCATACTTCCGTATATGTGACGACAGACAGCGGGCGGGCTTTTTCGGCAATGCGGGGATCGGCTGTCATGATTCCTTCCACATCTGTAAAGATGTCAACATATTCTGCGCCTAAAGCCGCTCCCAAGGCCGCTGCTGATGTATCGCTGCCTCCACGGCCAATTGTGGTGACATCGCCATTATCAGCAACCCCTTGGAAACCGGTCACGACAATGACATCCGCGCTCTCAAATTCATTTAAGAGCCGGTCTGTCTCCATTTCAAGAATTTTGGCATTCGTATAATCCCTGCTTGTGCGGAACCCAGCCTGTCCCCCGGTCAAAGCAGTTGCCTTGATGCCATTTTGAAGAAGCATATTGGTGAAAACAACAGAAGAGATCACTTCACCACAGGATAAAAGCAAGTCCTGTTCCCGTTCATTCAAAAGGGTAGACGGACCATTAACAAGCGATAGCAATGTATCTGTCGCATAAGGATCTCCCATTCTGCCCATGGCAGAAACAACAACGACAACCTTATACCCTTCATTCAATCCGCTCTTAATATGATTTAGTGCCAATTCCCTGCTTTGTTCATCACGAACGGATGTGCCGCCAAATTTTTGAACGATAATTTTCATCTCTACACCTCGAAATCGGCCTTTCTGACGTGATTGATCAAAAAGGCCGGATACATAGTTGGATTAACCTTTGAAACACCTACACTTATACTAAAAGCCTGCGTGTATGGTGATTTTTCAGAAGTCTATTGGCTATTCGTACGACCGACTTTTTTTCAAAAACTTGGTACTTTATTTTGTTATTAGATTTATTTTACTATTTCTAAACGAACAAGACTCTCAGCAATCTGGACAGAATTCCATGCTGCTCCTTTTAATAGATTATCGGAAACAACCCACATATGGAATCCCTTGTCTTCATCCAAATCTTTCCGCACACGGCCGACAAATACATCGTTCTTGCCGACGCAATCCGCCGGCATAGGATATTCTTGCTGTGATGGATTATCCTGAAGAACAATACCGGGCGCGTTACTCAACAGTGTTTGAATCTGTTCAGCCGTTACACCCTCTTGATCAATTTCAATATACACAGATTCAGAGTGCCCGATAGCAATCGGAAGTCTCACACAGGTGGCGGATACTTTCAGATCAGGCATATGCATGATTTTCTTTGTTTCGTTAATCATCTTCATTTCTTCATACGTGAATCCATTCTCCGTAAACACATCGATTTGCGGGATGGCATTGAATGCGATTTGGTAATGTTTATCCGCTCCCTTAACAGGAAGGATTTCTGCCTTCGGTTCTTCGTCATCTAAAATAGCCTTTGTCTGCGTATGCAATTCTTCTATAGCAGCGGCCCCTGCTCCAGAAACCGCCTGATATGTGGAT
>CAJGCH010000028.1 GCA_904501845.1 uncultured Bacillaceae bacterium
CTTCACCATTGCCAATTTTTCTTAGATAAGCTTCCCATTTTGCAGTCATGGATGGACTGGAAAGCAATGTACCCTCAATAGAACGACAAAGTATTTTCCCTTTTTCGGTTACGCTTACTATATTTTTATTGACTTCAATGTATTGATGCTTCTTAATCGTTTCAATGATTCCACTTCGGGTAGCTTCTGTTCCCAGACCCTCTACATCCTTAAGAATCTCTATTTCATCTGCATCTTCGAGAGCTTTTCCGGCAGTTTTCATCATATTGATTAAAGCCCCTTGTGTATTTAACAGAAGAAGGTATGAAGGAAGCCAAAAAAATAATGCAGAAATACCATATAAAAGCTCATTGAAGAAGCTTTTCGAAATTAACTCAATTGTTATCCCCTTTATTCAGCCAAGGAAAGAGTTATGCATGAAAGTTGTATTTAAATCATTGTTTGAGAGGGATTATTACTTATGGTATTATCTGCTGTCATATTAGGTTGGATTGGTATTTTGATCTTTCTTATAATTGCTTTGACATTCAACAATTAATGAATAATAATGAGTTCGGATTTTTACACATACTAATGGCTTTCATGTATGCCATGTGGTTACCTCTACCAATCGTTATGACTCATTTGTTGAAGAACGATGCGTTACAGATTGGAATGATTTTCGGGATTATTTATCTATGTATGATGGTCATTACAATGGCTTTTCAAACAGGTCATATCGTCCACACAGAAAGGGAAGTAAAGAAAAGCACAGCTCAGGAAGAACGTAGTAACCATATGATGGCCACATTATCTGCTCCCTTTGAACTCTTGGCAAACAACTTAAAATGCATATGGGCACTATTTTTAGCTATTGCATTTTGGGAGAATAACCACTTTATATTAACAGTCATCATGTCCTTGTTTAGCTTACTAATTGTATATTTTCTGCCTATATTAATTGATATCAGCCTTCTGAAGCGAATTAAATTCTTCGGGAAATTTAAACCTAATCCATACTTATTTAATATGGAGACTCTTTGTTTTTTCCTGATTTTAACTTGGTTTATATCAACCCATTTATAATTCATTTTTATTAATGTCATTGGAATGATATCCGTATAGAAAAACAGATTCAAAAATTCATATCCATACATACTTAAAGGGAACATCCATACATGTTCCCTCTCCAAACTCTAGATGTCTATATACATATCCCGTAAAGCCCCAATCTTTACATATTTAATTAATTTCGAACATTCTGCTTGAACCCTCGCCTTTCCTATATCTGTCTTAAACCAGTTGTCTTTAGCGGTGTGAATATCCTCTGCTGGGCATAGTGAATAATCAATCCAATCTGGCATATAGGTTTGCATGGACAGATGCAGTCGCCGCATATGATAGGAGGTCGTTACGACTATGATCCTTCGCATTTTATATAACGGGATCTCCCGATTCATGATGAGCATGGAGGCAATTACATTCTCAACGGTATGCAGGGACTTGTCCTCCACTAGAATATCATCCTCTGGAACATTTAAGGCAATGGCTTCCCTCTTTAAGAGCTCTGCCTCTGTCCATACACTGCCGTTCCATTTTACGCCTCCTGAAAACACAATCTTGCCAGCTCTTCCTTGCTTGTATAATTCAACGGCCTTTGGCAGCCGGTATAGAACTGCCTTGCTGCTGCCAGCCACGAATATGCAATCACCCTTTTGCCCATCATCCTCGATACCCGAAAATAACAGCTTGGACATTTGCTCATCCGAAAGCTTATCAGCATCAAGTTCGGATATATACATATGGCACCCCCTTTTCATTAAAGAAAAACTCCCCTCATATAATATACGAGTCTCCGTCCTAAATGTTTACGCCAAACTTGATTCATTTTTTCGGATTCTCACGTCAAGGGAGATTTCAGGCATTTTTTACCCTGTAAAAAAGAAGTCAGCCTTCCCTGGCCGACTTCCTTGCGATGACTTCATTACAATATTACGAATGATTTGGCTGATTCCTTCTTTAAATAAGTGAGTCAACCGCATATTTCCCTGCACCTGTGAGAAAAACAGCTGCCAGGATGGCAAACAGGACAAGATTGTATTCATACCCATTATCCGTGTTCCAAAGACCGTTTTGCCAATGAACCTTTACAATCGCGCATATCATGGTGACAGCTAATAGGGCCGCGGCAAACGGAGCGAATAGACCAATCGCTAGTAAGAGCCCGCCAACGAATTCAATGATGCCAACCATGAGTGCCATAAAAAAACCCGGCTTAATGTCAATCGCCTCGAACCAGCCTGCCGTTCCGCTTAGTCCCGCTCCGCCAAACCAGCCAAACAGCTTTTGCGCTCCATGCGCGAGGAACAATCCGCCGACAATCAGCCTCACAATGAGGAGCCCTGCGTCTTCCATCCATCTTTTCCTCCCCTGCTTTTAGCAGATAGGAGCCGTGCCGCAATGTAATCAGAGATAGCCCTATCGGTTATCCTTATCCTAATTGTCCAAATGAATGGATGTCAACAGATGCCTGTCCCAATAAATTGCCTGATCAGCGGCAAACATAATACGCCAGCAATTGCTGAACCTCGGAAATGCTTGTTCCTTTTTTAAATGTCTTTTCAATCGGGAGATCAGCCCCTGATAGCCAGATTTTTAATTCAGCGTCGAGATCAAATGTTCCCGCTGTCTCTGTGCTGAAATGAGTAATGCTTTTATACGGGATGGAATGATACTCAATTTTTTTGCCTGTCATGCCTTGTACATCGACAAGAATTAAGCGATGTTCCGTGAAGACCATCATATCCCTGATTAATTTATAGGCTTGATTGACTTTCTCATCCGGAAACAGGACATCCTTTAACTTCTCTTCCGCCTCTTCTGTCTTCATATTGGAGGAATTGCCTAAAAAAGCATCTAAATAACCCATATCTCTCACTCCTTTTTCTTTTATTTTACCTCAATGCATATAAAACTTATACTGAATCCACGTTCTACTTTATCCCCTTCTCTTCTATAACCTAAAAGCATGATAGTTGTATCCAGATGTATGGATAGATTAATCTAAGTGTACTAGATCATCGGAGGCGTAAATATGAAAAAATATTATTTAGCAGTGACATATGATGTTTGTGAACATGAAGATTTCTGTATTGATATGAACCAATATAGAATGGATGATTCCAAGGATCATGATGAACAAATAAGACAATGGGCAAAGACTGATGTAGCCCCTTTGGTGAAAGTTTATGAGTCTTATACATCTGATTTTAAGGATTTAATCCTGCACAAGGAATATACCTTCAGTGAATATGAGTGCAGCTGTAATGAAAGTTAATTTATCGATGCGCTAATGAAAGCAAAGAAAAAAGACAGGATAAATGATCCTGCCTTCCTCTTGTATTCATCAAACCATAACCTTGCAAATATCGTTTGTAAATTCAACCGGGTCTTCGATGCTCAAACCTTCGATAAGCAATGCTTGATTGTAGAGCAGCTTCGTGTATAAATCGAGTTTTTCCTTGTCATGTTCGTACGCATTCACAAGGGATGCAAATACCTCATGGCTCGGGTTGATCTCAAGGATTTTCTCCGCCTTGACCCCTGGATTATCTGGCATCGCATTCAGCACCTTCTCCATCTCAATCGTAATTTCCCCTTCAGTTGAAAGGCAAACCGGGTGAGATTTCAGGCGCTTAGATGCGCGTACATCCTTCACGCTTCCGGAAAGAGTTTTGGCCATATGGGCGAATAAGTCTTTATGCTCCGCCAATTCTGAATCTGAAGCATCTTCCTTATTCTCTTCCTCAAAGCCTAAGTCTCCGCTTGAGACGGATTTGAATTCCTTCTCTTTATATGTCATGAGCATCTTAATGGCAAATTCATCGATATCTTCCGTCAGATAGAGAATTTCATAGCCTTTGTCTGCCACCATTTCCGTCTGCGGCAGCTTGTCAATGCGATCAATGGAATCACCGGTCGCATAGTAAATGTACTTTTGGTCCTCGCTCATTCTGTCGATGTACTCATCAATCGTAACGAGTTTTTTCTCCTTTGATGAGTGGAACATCAGCAGGTCTTGAAGCATGTCCTTATTGGCGCCGAAATCGCTGTATACGCCAAACTTGATTTGCCTTCCGAATGATTTGTAGAAGGATTCGTATTTCTCACGATCATTTTTCAACAAGGATACTAATTCATTCTTGATTTTTTTGCTGATATTCTTCGCAATCAGCTTCAATTGGCGGTCATGCTGCAGCATCTCCCGTGAGATATTGAGGGAAAGGTCCTCTGAGTCCACCATCCCTTTCACGAAGCTGAAATAATCAGGGAGAAGGTCCGCACATTTTTCCATAATGAGAACGCCATTTGAATATAGCTCGAGCCCTTTCTCAAATTCCTTTGAATAATAGTCAAATGGAATGTTTTCTGGAATGTAGAGAATCGCATTGTAGCGGATTGTCCCATCGACATTGATGTGAATATGCTTTAATGGCTGGTCGAACCCGTAATGCTTTTCATGATAGAAGTTTTGATAATCCTCATCAGTAAGCTCGCTTTTATTCTTCTTCCAAATCGGCACCATGCTGTTGATGACTTTTTCCTCGATGATTTGCTCGTATTCATCAGTCGAGCCCTCTTTCAGCTTGCTTTCAGTCACATCCATCTTGATTGGATAGCGGATAAAGTCAGAGTATTTCTTAATGATTTCTTTGAGACGGTATTCCTCTAGGAATTGGCCGTAATCTTCCTCTTCGGTGTTCTCCTTGATCGTTAAGATAATCTCCGTGCCGATCTTTTCCTTCTCGCAAGGAGTGATGGTATAGCCATCAGCTCCCTTGGATTCCCAGCGATAAGCCTCATTGGAGCCGATTGCCTTACTAGTAACGGTGACAACATCAGCAACCATGAAGGCGGCATAGAAGCCAACGCCAAATTGGCCGATGATATCATGGCCGTCTTTGCTTTCGTTTTCCTTCTTGAAGGCTAATGAGCCGCTTTTGGCGATAACCCCAAGATTGGTTTCAAGCTCTTCTTTCGTCATGCCGATACCGGTGTCCGTGATGATTAACTGACGTTTTTCCTTGTCGGCACTCACTTTTATGTAGTAGTCATCCTTGTTAAAGGTTAAATTCTCATCCGTTAACGCCTTGTAATACAGTTTATCAATGGCATCGCTCGCATTCGAGAGCAGCTCTCGCAAAAACACTTCACGCTGTGAATAGATGGAGTTGATCATCATTTCGAGCAATCGCTTTGATTCAGCCTTAAATTGCTTCTTCGCCATATTTTTATGCACCCTTTCCGCATTTTTTAGCACTCAATTTATTCAAGTGCTAACATTTTTTAATTATCACAAATTTTCCTTGTTTGTCAATATCATAACACTCGAATAATGACTGGCAGGATACAAATACTATCCATGAATCCATAATAGGGGGTGCTCCATACATGCCAAATCTCAATGAACTTGAGCTTCAGAATCTCCGGCATCTCATTGGCGGACATGGAACAATCGCCAATAAACTCGATTATTACGCACAGCAGGTAACCGACCCGGCGATTGCCGACCAGCTTCGCAAAGATGCCCAGGATGCACGTAAAAACAAAGAAAATCTTATGACATTTTTATAATGGAGGATGATACGGATGCAGGAGAAAGATATCGTCAGTGACTACTTATCTTGCTTGAACGCTTCCTTGGCTGGCTATGCAGGAATCATTGCCCAGACCGAAAATGAGGAATTGCGCAGAACAATCCAGCAAATGCGCGACCAGGATGAAGCCCGTCAGTATGCGGTCTTTTCCATCGCCAAACAAAAGGGCTATTATATCCCGGCCGAACAAGCTACACAGGATGAAATCAACACAGTGAAAAATCAATTCGCACAAGGTTAAATTGCTAAGGACAGCTCCGCGCTGTCCTTTTTTGCGCTTATAAAAAAAGAGAGGCAAAATCTCGCTTTGCCTCTCCTTCCTTTAATCACATAATACTTTTACGACTGCTTTTCTTACAGCTTGAGGTTCTTTCACACATACACCTGGCATGTGAGCATCCTGTGGCATAAATACGGCAAAGCATCCTTCTTTTACAATAAGATGATCACCTTCGCCTTTTAAGAACATTACATCATTCTCTTTTTGTTCCTCGACTACCTCTGTATATTCCTTATTCGTATAAACCATTCTTTCTGCGCCTTTAATGACGTATTGGATATCCGTATATTGATAATGCGCTTCTAAACGGCAGTCTTCAATTAGCTTTGTATCATATTCCTGAATCATCACGAAGACCTTATCATTTTCAATTTCATACTTTCCTACCGGCAAAGCCTGCAAATCATTTTCCAATAGGAAAGCGAAACCTTTCTTTAATCTTGGATGCACTCCATCATATAAAGAAGCATTTGATAATTGATCAATAATCATATATGTATCCTCCAAGTTGTCTTTTTACAATTGCTTTACATAGTAACATAATCAATCATAGGGTTTCAACCACTTGTATACAAGCTTTCATTTATAATCATTCATCCATGAGGTATTTGAGCTATCTGAAGCTGGATTGCCAGCCATTTCTTGTTTTCGAGTCTAATCCTTAGTAATTTTATAAGTTTTATATTATATTCACCTTATAATGACATTAATGGAGTGAATGAACAATGAACACGATCCCGCTAATTGTTTCAACTGATTGGCTTGAAGAACGCCTAAATGACCCGAAGCTTCGTTTGATTGATGCTACAACCTTTATGAAGCCCTTGCAGGATGGCCAAATCACCTTATCATCCGGTAAGGATTCATACAAATTAGGACATATCCCAGGCGCTGTTTATGCAGATTTATTGCATGACCTGTCTAATCCGGCAGCAAATCTGCCTTTCACTCTGCCTGAGCGTGATGCTTTCATTCACCATATGACGAATCTTGGTATCGGGGATGAGGACCATTTTACGGTTATTTATGACCAGGGGGCACTTGTAGGCGTTCCTGTGACAGCACCGCAATGGGCAGCAAGATTAAGATGGCAGCTAAAGTATGAGGGCTTTAAAAACATAGCTGTTCTAGAGGGCGGATTACAAAAGTGGAAGGAAGAAGGACGTCCCCTTTCTACAACCGCCGGCTCTTACCCGAAGGCTGATTTTAAAGGAGAACGCAAGGAGGAAATGCTTGCGACGATGGAGGATGTTATCGCAGCGATGGATGATGATTCCGTTGTTCTCATCAACAGCTTATCTCCCGAAGATTTTAGAGGAGAAACGGATACGTACCCTCGGAAAGGTCATATTCCTGGGAGCGCAAACGTCTTCTTTGGCTGCCATGCCAATCCCGAAACAAAAGCTGTTCTTCCAAATGAAGAGCTGAGAAAGAATTTCGAGAATACCGGTGCCCTTGATCCGGATAAAAGGGTCATCACCTACTGCGGCGGCGGCATCGCAGCCACATGGAATGCGCTCGTTTTAGAACAGATTGGTGTGGAGAATGTCGCCGTCTATGATGGGTCCATGAATGAATGGGCCTCCAGGGAGGATCTCCCCCTTGTCACTGGCAGTAAATAAGCTAAGCGAAAAAGAGATGGATGCAAGTTCGGCACTCCATCTCTTTTTTATGGTAATCTTTGTTTACATAATATATTTATAACAAACACCACATCATAAAAAAGCTTCCCTGCAGACCTTTAACTCATCTGCTATTTGCTCAATATCGTCTGAAAGCGAACGGTCTGATGCTATGTAGGTCACCTTCTTTCGCAGGTGGTCATACAGCCTTCTCGTTTTAGGCGCTAATTTATCCGCTCCCCGGAAGTCAGCGGCTTGAGCGGCGCAAATCCATTCAATCGCGAGAACCTTACGAGCATTTTCAAGGATGCTTAATGCATGTCTCGCTGCTGTCGCCCCCATGCTCACATGGTCTTCCTGATTGGCGGAGGATGGGATGGAGTCGACGCTAGATGGATGTGAGAGCACCTTATTCTCTGAAACGAGTGATGCTGCGACATATTGCGTGATCATTAATCCTGACTCAAGCCCCGGATTCGGGCTTAAAAATGGCGGCAAATCATTTAATTGGGGATTTACCAGTCTTTCAATCCTTCTTTCCGATATATTGGCGAGCTCTGAAATGGCAATGCCCAGGAAATCCATCGCAAAGGCAAGCGGCTGTCCGTGGAAATTGCCGCCTGAGATAACTTGGTCAGTCTCTGGAAAGATTAAGGGGTTATCGGTCGCCGCATTGATTTCAATGATGAGCTTCTCTTCCACAAAGGATAGCACTTGCTGGATAGCCCCGTGAACCTGGGGAATGCAGCGCAGGGAATAAGCATCTTGAATACGGAGCTCGCCTTGCCTTGTCATCAGCCCGCTCCCCTCTACATAAGCACAAATTCTTTTGGCCACATCCTGCTGCTCCTTATAGGGCCGTACCTCATGTGTCATCGGCAAGAACGGATCCAAGACGCCTCGCAAGGATTCAAGGGTAAGTGAGGCGATACCGTCTGCATAATCAGCCAGTCTCTTTCCTTCCAAGTAGGCGATCACACTGCTCGCGGCCATCGCTTGCGTGCCGTTAATTAAGGCGAGTCCTTCCTTTGCCTCAAGCTGGATCGCTTTTAATCCCGCCTTCTGCAAGGCAACAATGCCGGGGTAGCGCCTGCCTTGATAGTTTGCCTCTCCCTCCCCAATCAAGACTAGAGCTAAATGAGACAATGGAGCGAGATCTCCGCTTGCCCCAAGGGAACCCTTGGAGGGGATAACGGGATGGACCCTCTGGTTAAGGCAATCAATCAATAATTGGAGAAGCTCCATTCGTACGCCTGAATACCCCTTTGCCAATGCATTGGCACGAAGTAATAGCATCAGTCTCGTGACAGGCTCTGGGAACGCTTCTCCAACCCCGCATGCATGGGAACGAATCAAATTCACCTGCAAATCGCGTACATGCTCGTTTGATATGGTCGTTTCACTCAGCTTCCCAAATCCGGTGTTCAGGCCATATACGATATTCCCCTCTTTGAGCTTTCTTTCTACTAAGGTCCGTGCCTCTAAAATACCCTCGACTGCCTTTTCTCCAATGTCGACTTGTTCATATTCATATAAGACCCTTTCAATCTCTTTAAGCGTCAATGAATTCCCATCAATTTGAATCATCACACAACCCCCTCTGTCTCTGAATTCCAGGCATATAAAAGGCTATATCAGAGACGAGTCATGATATAGCCCCATGGTGTGTATGCTATTTGGTTAAACGAGAGTAGCAAGATGCTTGTCTACATTTCGTTTTCGTCCATACATGCTTATGCTAAAGCTAAGAAAATAGACTGATTATTCCCTTTCACGTTTGCCAATCATTCTGCCTGTCATGAATTGGAGCCATGCATGAACTCCTATTCGGCATGTTTCTTCTATTCTGGAATCACGGGAAGGGTCGAGGCAGACAAAGTCAATATGGCTTACGTCTTTAAATTTCCCAATTGACAAAAGCCCTTCAAATAATTCCTCCGTCCGCATCCCACCTGGTGTCGCTGCAGGCACGCCAGGTGCGAATGATATGTCTAACACATCCATGTCGACAGTCACATAAATCAGGTCCACCTCAGATGACAGCCGCATTAGCTCTTGTTCTATCAGCATCGCAACACCTGTTTTTCTAGCCTCTTTCATTGAATATGTTCGAATATGATGCTTTTTCGCATACTCAACTAGCGATTTAGTATTGTAATAGCCATGAAGGCCAATGTTGACAATATGATTGCCTCTTACGACTCCCTCATCAATCAACTGGCGGATAGGTGTTCCATTCGCAGGCCCATACTCAGCAGGATTCCTAACATCAAGATGCGTATCTAACTGGAGAATGCCAATCGTCCGATTTGGCTGTTCGCTCCTAAGCCCGCGAATCGCACAAGCAGTAGTGGAATGGTCACCGCCAATCATGCAAAGCGTTGACTTAGGGAACGTCCGTTTCAGCGCACTTGTCGCGATTTCAATTCTGCGATGTGATTCAGCGACATCTGTCGTGTGCATGAGGATATCTCCTGCATCAGCGACGGTATAGGATGTCAGGTCAATTTCTTCCTCAAAATTATAGGCGGCAAATTGTTTCCACAGCTTTCGGAAAACCTCTGGGTAAAGAGAGGCACCGGAAACACTTATGGAGGATTTCGATAAAGGTGCTCCATAGATAATGCATTCGGGCGGAGATTTCACCTCTTGTATCTTTTGAATCCACTCATGCACATAGCCGGACGGTTCACCAGAAGGGTTCCAAGACCAATTCGGTTCACGAAGCCATTTATCTGTTAGATCCATTTACGAGCAGCTCCCCTTTTTTCCAGACTGAATGGACATGGTTGACGCCAAATCGATATTGAAGCTCTCGATACGAGCCCACATTCCATAATACAAGGTCAGCTTGCTTTCCTTCCTCGATACTGCCGATGCTGTCCTCACGCCTGATTGCACAAGCCGCATTATAAGTCGCGGCACACAGCGCTTCAGCCGGAGTCATCTTCATCATCAGGCAGGCCAAGTTCATGACGAGCGGCATGGAAACCGTCGGTGATGAACCTGGATTGCAATCCGTTGAAATGGCCACGGGTACCCCTAGGTCAATCATCCTCCTCGCATTAGCGGGCTTTTCTCCTAAAAATAAGGCGGTTGCGGGGAGCAAACAGGCAACGACTCCTGCCTCTGCCATCGCTTCCATTCCAGCTATTCCGGTCTTTAATAGATGCTCCGCCGAGACGGCACCAAGTTCGGCGGCGAGCTCAGCACCGCCTGTTGCGACAATTTCATCTGCATGGATTTTTGGCAGCAGCCCTTTATTCTTGCCCGCCATGAGAATTCGTTTCGATTGCTCGATTGAGAAAACATCCTTTTCACAAAAGACATCAATGAATTCAGCCAAGCCTTCCTCGATAACAGCGGGAATCATTTCATTTATGACCGATTCAACATACCTTTCCTCCTTGCCTGCATAAGATCTCGGGATGGCATGAGCTCCCATGAAGGTTGGGATGATATCAACAGGATGCTTATTGTCTAATGCCTGCATGACTCTCAATTGCTTCAATTCTGTTTCAAGACTTGTTCCGTAGCCGCTTTTCCCCTCAATCGTTGTTACCCCATGCTGCAAGAAAAGGTCAAGACGCTCCCTTGCCTCGCTGTAAAGCTGGCTGAAAGAGGCATTATCCGTTTTCTTAGCCGTTGAATGGATACCCCCGCCTTCATTCATGATTTCCATATAGGTAACACCTTGCAGCCGCTTCTCAAATTCCTCTTCCCTGCTTCCCCCATAGACAAAATGGGTGTGCGGATCAACCAGTCCAGGTGTCAGAAGCTTTCCTTCCGCATCAATGATATCAGCCTCGGCGATTCTTGAACCATACCTCCGTTTTAACTGTAAGGTCGTGCCGACAGCCTCAATCCTTCCCTTTTCAACCCAGAGGCTTCCATCCTCGATGATTCCAAGGTCGCTCATGTCCGCTCTTTTCTTTGGGCCAGGCTGCGACGCCTTCAAAGTGGCAAGTTCACCGATATGCTTGATCCATACAGGCCGGCTATTCATTTTGCCCAGCTCCTGTATCGAGCATTGGCATCTGAATGCCTTTTTCCCTAGCTGTCTTTATAGCGCTTTCATAACCTGCGTCTGCATGGCGCACCACGCCAAGGCCTGGGTCTGTGGTTAATACACGTTCAAGTTTCTCAGCCGCCTGCTTTGTTCCATCCGCGACAATGACCATTCCCGCATGAATGGAATAGCCCATACCGACACCGCCGCCGTGATGAACAGATACCCAGGACGCACCACCGCTTGCATTTATCAAGGCATTCAGGATAGGCCAATCAGCTACCGCATCAGACCCATCCTTCATCGCTTCGGTCTCCCTGTTCGGCGATGCTACTGAACCGGCATCCAGATGGTCACGCCCAATTACAATAGGCGCTTTTAATTCGTCCCTTGCAACCATTTCATTAATCAAGGAACCGAATCTTGCTCTTTCCCCGTAGCCAAGCCATGCGATACGAGCCGGTAGTCCCTGGAAGCGGATATTCTTCCTGGCAAGCCTTATCCATCTGCATAGGGCTTCATTCTCTTTAAATTCTTTCAAGATGACTTCATCCGTTTTGAAAATATCTTCTGGGTCTCCTGATAAGGCAACCCATCTGAACGGGCCTTTCCCCTCGCAAAATTGAGGGCGAATATAAGCCGGAACGAATCCGGGTATCTCAAAAGCTCGTCTGACTCCGCTGTCTTTGGCGACCTGGCGAATATTATTTCCATAATCAAAGGCGACAGCGCCCTTCTCTTTCATGTCAAGCATGGCTTGGACATGAATCGCCATCGAAGCAGTCGAACGCTCTTGATATTCCTTTGGATTCAATGTTCGCAGCTGTGCTGCTTCCTCAATTGTCATTTTGCTTGGAATATATCCATATAGGGGGTCATGTGCGGACGTCTGATCGGTAATGATATCTGGTATAAATCCGCGCTGAATCATTTGCGGGAGAATTTCTGCCGCATTGCCGCACAGACCGATGGACAAGGGGGCACCCTCCTCTTTAGCCTCCATGGCTAGCCTGATTGCTTCATCAAGGGTGAAAGCTTTCCGATCGGCATATTTTGTATCAATTCTCCGGTCAATCCGTTTTTCGTCCGCCTCAATTGCCAGGCATACTCCGCCGTTCATCGTAACGGCTAGCGGCTGTGCTCCACCCATTCCCCCAAGGCCCGCTGTCACGGTGATGGTCCCTGCAAGCGTTCCGCCAAAATGCTGCCTCGCACACTCAGCGAATGTCTCATACGTCCCTTGCACAATCCCTTGTGAACCTATGTAAATCCAGCTGCCAGCCGTCATCTGGCCATACATCATGAGCCCCTTTCGATCAAGCTCGCGGAAGACTTCCCAGTTTGCGTAAGCAGGAACAAGATTAGAATTAGCAAGCAGCACACGTGGAGCAAGCTCATGGCTTCTGAAGACAGCGACCGGCTTTCCGGACTGAATCAATAACGTCTCATCATTCTCCAATGACTGTAAAGAATCAATAATTGCTTCAAAAGCCTCCCAGCTCCTCGCTGCTTTCCCTGTCCCTCCATATACAATCAAATTCTCGGGATCCTCGGCGACATCTTCATGCAAATTATTCAAAAGCATGCGAATCGCGGCCTCCTGCTGCCACCCTTTTGCATGCAAATCTGACCCGTTATAGTGTTCATAAAGGGGTAAATGCTTGTTCATTTTCACTACCTCCCTGGTCATTTTTCAGAATTTCCGCTATGTTCATTCCCTATCTATATTTCATTCTTCTAATAATAGGTTCTTTTCATTTTTTTCAATAAGATTGAGAGATACAACTAAGCATTCTAAAGATAGAGAGGGCTTGTTTCATTTTCATCCACTTACGAGTTCAAAAGGATATAATCATCATTTATCAATCTAATGGGTCCTTAATAATGATAGAATCGGGCAAATGGATACAAAAAGTGGTCCATTCAGGTTCAGATGTGCACACCAGGTAGCCGTCATAGCTTTCAATGATTTTACGGCAAACATACAGACCTATCCCTGTACCCAATTCCTTTGTGGTGAAGAAAGGTTCAAAGATAGAATCGATATATTCCTTTTCAATCATGGGGCCATTATTGGAGAGACAAATAAGAAGCTGATTATTCTTTACTCCTGCTTTTACGTTAACGATGCGCTCAGATGGCACATTCTTCAATGCATCTATCGAATTGACCAAAAGATTCAAAATGACTTGCTTTAGACCATTCCTGCTTGCTTTGATCTTCAAATCGGCTGCTACATCAATCTCAACTTTGACATTTGTATCGATAAGGCTGGCGTAGCTTAATTGCTTAATCTCATCAATCAGCTGCCCGATTGAAATCTCAACGACTAAATCCTCATTAAATTCAGCCTTCGAGGTGTGCAGGAATTGAGTAATGCGGAAATTCAGCTGATTCAGTTCATAATCCATGATGTCCAAATATTTCATATCTGGATATTCCTTTTTCAAAATCTTATTGAATCCCATGACCGCAGTAAGCGGATTGCGGAATTCGTGTACAAAGCTTGAAGAGATTTGGCCAAGCAGTGCCAGCTTATCTTTATGATTTTCATTTATGAAGGATGTCTTCTCATCTATAACCTTATTGGCAAGATAAGAGTATGCAGATACAAGCTCATGGCTGAAAATGTCAAATTGCCGGTTGACATCATTGATGACGACTTGAAGGGTTGTGACAGGAACGTCCATCCTCATAATGGAATTGGTTATGACTCGCCTGCCTTGATTGATATTATATAAGACATCCCCTATATTAATTCGATTCATTCTTTCGGATACTATCTTCCTTGCCATTTCTCTTATAGCGGTTTCCGATATCTTGCCGCTAATTGTGTCAATCAATTGGTTAAACATGATATAACGTGAATCATCCATCCGTTCGAGGGCCTCTTCCTTGTTTTCTTCATTCATTTTGATGGAATTAAGCCATTCTTCAAATAGCTTTGCATCATCCCTCGTCAGCGAATCCTCAATAAACGTTATATATTCAGCGTGTTTTACTAATATGGGCTCCATTGCTTTTTGACCACCATTTCAAATTCAAATATTTGTTTTATAATTCGACATAGTCCCGATATTTCCTCTACAAAACAAAAAATATCTAGAAATTGAAATATTGTCATACTCCGTTAAGATAACAGATAGATTTTCCATTATTCCGACAAAATAATTGACATATTTATACAAAGGCGTAATATCAGATTTATAGCATAAAAGGCAGGTGACAACCGTTCTTGGCAAGCAAAAAAGGTCTCTCATTGTTATGTCACAATGTTACTTCTCCTGTTAGAGACCAAGCCGAAGCATGAACACTCAACCTATGAAAATGATTAAGCTCCTCATTCAAACAGCTCTTCTATTTATCTTTTACTACCTGGGAACATGGCTTCAACAAACTTTGGAACTTGTTATACCCGGCAGTGTCATCGGGATGATTCTATTATTTCTGCTGTTAGTGATCCGCGTTATTCCTGCGAAATGGGTCGATGATGGCTCGCTTTTCCTGACAGGGATTCTTCCCCTTTTATTTGTGCCTGTCTGTGTAGGCATCATGAATTATGCGAACCTTTTTTCATCAGAGGGCGCCGTCATAGTAGCCGTTATTTTTACAAGCACACTGGTGACACTTGCCATTACAGGAGCTGTCAGTCAATTGGCTGCTCGAGGACCGTCGGAAAGGGGAACTAGTGAGAGATGAATCAAATCCTGACAGCACTTATCATTATTGCTTTTACCATTCTCGTTTTTCTATTCATGAAGAAGCTTTATATATCCTATCCCTTTACATTTCTGACACCCATCCTGACCTCAACGATTGTCATCGTCATTCTGTTGAACTTATTCGGTATTTCTTATGATACCTACATGATTGGCGGCTCTTGGATGAATCAGTTTCTTGGACCAGCTATTGTAGGATTGGCGTATCCTTTATATAGCCAAAGAAAGGTGCTTGCAGCCAATCGATATGTGATAATGAGCGGGGTCTTTTGCGGGGTTCTAGCAGGGATGTCGAGCGGGATATTGCTTGCCTTGGCTGCGGGAATTAATGAACAAGTCCTTTATTCGATTTTGCCGAAGTCATTTACGACCCCTATTGCAATTGAACTCTCAAGCCAAGCAGGAGGCATCCCGAGCATGACAGCGATTTTCGTTATGTTCGCCGGTCTTACAGGAGCCATTCTCGGACCACAATTTCTGCGGCTTTTGAAGATAACAAGTCCTGTAAGCATCGGAATAGCGATGGGCTGCGCTTCCCATGCGATTGGTACTTCTAAGTCTTCCGAGCTCGGACAGACGGCATTCTCAATGAGCTCTGTATCAATGACATTAAGCGCGGTCTTTGGTTCATTCCTAAGTCCGGTCATCCTGCAGCTCTATCATTCTTTTGGTTTTTAATGGGATAGAAAAGGGCCAAATTCACCTCATTTGGCCCTCTTCTTTATTCTTCGCCTGCTATCATCCATTCCTTGAAGGCTTTATTTGTCTTTTCTAAAGTATGCAGCTTCTTCATGACTCCCTTTTGCTCGCTCTCAATCTCCGAGAGCATTGCTCTGTATCTCTCTTTCTCTATGAATCCTGTTTTTTTCATATCTGTGAGCTTGGCAATAGCAGAATGACACCTTTTGATGATTCTTTTTTCTTCATTCTTGAAGTTTGCCTCTGAGGCCAATATCTCCTCGACCATTTGGCTCAATAATTGTTCACTTCTTTTCTTCTCGGATAGAACATCAAGCGAAGCGGTCATATTTAATAATTTTGTTGAGACCTGCTTCATGACACTTGTCTCCAAACGATCTGACCGCTTTAGGGACTCTATTTCACTGATGGCCCTCTGGCTCTTTTCATATTGTTCTGAAAGACTGGTAAAATGGTCTGAAATGGTAAGTGCAAGAGTGTCTATGTAGGTTAAAGCTTCCATGATTTTTCCCTTTTCCTCTTGGATGATTTTCCTCTCCAAAAGGAGTCTCTTCTCAATCTCGGTTAATTTCTTATCAGCCTTTTGCAAGGAATGGGTTGTTTCTATATGTTTCATTTCAAGTAAATTGGAATCAAGATGCAAATCCTTATACGTGACATACCGACTCTTCCATAAATCAATCAGCCTGCCCGCTTCTGCTGTACCCTGTGATTCGATTAGGGAGGAGAATGATATCTGCAAGAGAAAAAAAGGCATTAATCGCTTCTTAATAGATTGATGATGATAATTGACGAGGAGTGCTCTTCCATTCAAAATAAAGGGATTAATCAAAAGAGACGACAAAAGAAAATCGGGATAAGGGTCTGGCACCTCTGTCCGGTTAGAAGGCTTTTCATCCTGCTTTTTTGTTAAAAAATAAAGCATCGGTGGTATCGCCTCGTAAATCGTTAATCCCGCAATCGGCTTCAACAACTCAATGCTTTCTTTCGTTCCCAGCTCCATCAACTTTGGCAATATGCTTTCCGGGGAGACATCCTTAACACGCAGCCCTTTTTTCAGCTCATCCCGCTGATTAATAGATAAGGAGTGAAGGCTTGAATAAAGCATCGTATAATAAGTAGCCTGCCTATTCTTCGGCTCCTCCTTCAGATAAAGATCCATCTCCGTTATCAGTCGATTTAACTGATAGTCGAGCAATTGATCAAGCTTGGATTCATCCTTCGCCTTCCTGACAAATTCTGCATAGTGCTTGTCCTGTTTCACTAATTGCAGGTGTACCTCCAAAACCAGTTCCTCGCATACTTCCTTTAAATGATCCGCATTTCTTATATAGAGATGATCTCTGCCCATCACCCGGCATAACTCCTGCAAAAGATCGAGCTGAACGTCTCCATCATCACGATTATCCAGAACGGCAGCTTTAGATATGACCTGGTCAGTCAAATAAGAACAATCATCTTTTGAGAGAACGGACTTGGATAGGGTTGATAACAGATGAGACAATGGAGTCTTTGCTAAGAATGCATAGATAATCCGGAGTTCCCTCCCTTTTAGCGTTAACAGATTACTCAGCAGGCGTTCTCCATCCATGTGCATTCCTCCTTAATAGCTATAAATATGGATAAGCGTATCATAGCTAGGTTGAAAAACATGGGGGTTTCTGCCGCTAAACGAATATGATGAGCAGAAGTTATCGATTATTTTAGACAAATCCTCTTCTATTCCGCATCTGACAAAACAAATAACAGCACTGCCCTTCTCACTTCAGGTCATCTGCTGCTGTTATTTACCAGTTAATCGATATTTATTAAATGGAATAATCAAGAAACA
>CAJGCH010000029.1 GCA_904501845.1 uncultured Bacillaceae bacterium
ACGCTGATTATGACGGAAAAGGCCAATATTACCGATGAGCAATTAGCGGCGATTTACATGCCAGTTACGTTTGAAGTGGAAGCACTAAATGAGAATGCAAAGTCTGAGGACGAATTAAGCCAGGCGAGAGGCCTTGTCTATCTCATGCTGTTTGTGATTTATTTCAGTGTCATCGTCTATGCAGGCATGATTGCCAATGAAGTGGCAATTGAGAAATCCTCCAGAGTGATGGAAATATTGATATCAAGCGTTTCGCCTATTAAACAAATGTTCGCCAAGATAACCGGGATCGCTCTTTTAACGCTGACCCAGCTGCTTATTTTTGGAGGCGTCAGTTATTTGGTCCTTAAGAATAATTCGGAGGCCGGCGATGTGTTGACGTTCTTCGGATTTGATAATATTGAGGCAAAAACGGTTGTATATGCGGTTGTATTCACCTTGTTAGGTTATTTATTGTATGCGACCATGGCAGCTTTTCTAGGTTCGCTTGTGAGCAAGCTTGAGGACTTGCAGCAAATGATCCTGCCGATGACGATGCTTGTTATCTTTGGCTTTCTTATCGCGATGAGCGGACTATCCAATCCTGAGGCGAATTTCATTACAATCACATCTTATATCCCTTTCTTTACTCCGATGATTATGTTCCTTCGTATTGGAATGCTCGAGGTAGCTCCAATAGAGATCGCTATCAGCATCCTTCTCATGCTTGCGACAATCGGGCTTCTCGCTTACTTTGGCGCGAAGGTATATAAAGGCGGTGTTTTGATGTATGGAAATTCGACATCATTAAAGGATATCAAGAAAGCGATTGACTTAACGAAGAATAAATAGACATAAATTTGCTATATGACTCTAGGGTGACGTGCCTAGAGTCTTTTTTTCTGTGTTTCCCAGTTAGAGATTTTAAAAGTTCTATTGGAACCATATTGAAGGGTAAGGCAGAGATCCTCATTTGTAGTAAAATAGGGAGAGGGAGTGAATGATAGTGAAGAAAATGACATTTATCCATGCGGCTGACATTCATTTAGGCGGCATGTTTTCAGGATTTCGGCATTTGCCCGATAACCTATATGAGAGACTTAAGGCAAGCGGCTATAAAGCATTGCAGAATTTAGTCCAGACGGCCATTAAGGAAAAAGTGGATTTCGTTATCCTTGCCGGGGACATTTATGATGTGGATGACCGTAACCTAAAAGCGCAAGTTCAGTTTCAAAAAGCGATGGAGCAGTTGAACAAGGAAGAGATACCAGTCTACATGATCCACGGAAACCATGATTTTCTAGAAGGCAAGTATTTCGAGCTGTCCCTTCCGCCTAATGTTCATGTATTTAGGCAGAAAGTGGAGGTTAAAAAATATATAAAGGAAGATGGCACATCTGCCATGCTTTATGGGTTTAGTTACGGGAAGAGACATGTGCGGGATAGAATGATTGAGGCTTACGTGAAACAGCCAGCGGGTGACTTTCATATAGGCCTTTTGCACGGGAATCTTGACGGAGAAACCAGCCATGGCAACTACGCGCCTTTCACAAGGAAGGATTTGCTCGAAAAAGGGTTTGATTATTGGGCATTGGGTCATATTCATAAAAGAATGTTCGTATTGGAAAATCCCATCGCTGTGTATCCGGGATGCCTGCAAGGCCGGAATAAGAAAGAGACAGGTGAGAAGGGGTTCTACCTTGTCCATCTATCCGAGAACGGAACAGAAATGGATTTTCGACCGGCCTCTGTCATGGATTGGAAAGAGGAGAGACTGGACGCAAGCGGATTTGGAATGAGCGAGCTTGTTCAGCGCTTGAATGAGCGGAAGGAGCAGCTGCGCCAGGAAGGAAAGGATATCTTGTTTGAAATCATCCTTGATGCATCCAATGCGAGGAAAGAGGATTGGATTTATTCTGATATGGATGAATTACTTGAAGCCGTGCAAGAGGGAGAAGAACTGGAAGAGCCAATGGTGTGGATTCATTCCATGAAGATTCTGCCGCCGGTGTGGATGGAGGAAGACAAACAAGTGTCTGAGTCCTTTTTGGCTGAACTATTAAGTGTGTCATCAAACATTAGTGAAGAACAATATGAGAGCTTCACCGCCTCCCTTTCCGCTAACCCGACCGCAAGGAAGTATATGCAGGATTGGAATCAAGATACGCGGGAAGAGATTATCCTTGAGGCAAACATGGAGCTTATGAAAAGACTAAATAGCAAATAAGGAGACAGGGCGTTGTTTATTAAGAAGATACATATATATGGATACGGGAAATTGGAGAATTACCAGCTGGATTTCTCCCGAGGCGTGAATGTTCTTTATGGTGAGAACGAGGCAGGTAAATCAACCATTTTTTCGTTTATTCACGCTATGCTATTCGGCTTTCCGCAAAGAAACCAAGCAGCTCCCTCCTATGAGCCAAACGGCGGAGTTAAATATGGAGGCAGGCTGACGGTTGAATGGCCAGAATACGGTGAAATGATCGTTGAGCGCGTCAAGAATACACAGGGGACAGAATGCAGGCTCTATCAAGACGGAAAGATCATTGGCAGTGAAATAGAATTACAGGAACGGCTAAAGGGAATGGACCGGGGATTCTATGAATCCATCTATTCCTTTAATTTAGACGGAATCCAAGAAATCTCCCGTCTGAACGAAGAGGAGATTGGACGATACCTATTTTTCGCTGGAATCTCGGGAAGTGAACGCCTATGGGACTTGGAGAATGGGCTGCAAAAGCAAATGGATCAGCTCTTTAAGCCGAGCGGGAAGAAGCCAGAAATCAATCAGAAACTCGCTGAGCTAAAAGAAAGCAGCCGCCAATTGCAAAAAGCAAGGGAGAGGGAAAATGAGTATAATCAGCTCATGGATCGGAAGGAACAGCTTGCAAAAGCAATTGCTGAACAAAGAGAACGCCTAGAACAATCTAAAGATAGACTGGTTCATTTAAGGGAATGGAAGCGTCTTTTGCCAAACATTCAGGAGCTGTCTGTAATCAATGCCAGATTGAGTGAGCTAGGGGAAGGCCATTTTCCTGCCGGCGGAATCAAGAGAATGGATACGATTGAAGCGGAGAGGCTTGCGAAAGAAACTTTGTTTCAAACGCAACTAAGTAAATTATCCGCGCTTAGAGAAGAGCGGCAAAACCTGGCCTACGAAGAGCAATGGGTGCAGATGGAATCAGATGTTCATCAGATGGAACGCATTTTAGACCATTGGGAGATGCATGAGGAAGAGTTACGGGCGAAGTCTATTGAACTAAAGCATATGGAAGCCCGCATGTATAAGCTGCAGGAAGAATTGCATATGAATCTAGGGGAGGAGAGGATTGCTTCTCTTGATACAAGTGTATTTCGCAAAGAGGAAATTAAGCAGCTGGAGCTTGAAATGCGTACTTTGCAGAAGCGAAAAAATGAGCTTGATTCCCAATTTGAACAGGAGAAACTTAAGCTAGAACAGCTAGAGAAGACACTAGCCCTTTACGAAAGCAAGCTTTTGCCAGATGAAGAGAGAGAGCGTCTTGAAAAAAGGCATAAAGCCTTCCAGAGATCTGCAGGGGCAGGCGGCGAAAAAGAAACGCTTGAGATGCTGGAGCGTTTAAAAAGTCGCCGCGAGAAGCTTAGTGGGACAGAAAGGAAAGCATTGAAGAAAAAGAAAAGGGTCCTTAATCTTGCTGGAATTTTTGTCATTCTTGTATCTATCCTAGTCATCTTTACAGGTAAAATGCTGCTTGGCTTGGGATTTGGAATTGCCGGTATCCTGTTAATCTTCCTGTTCAGACAGTTTATGGACAGTGATATGAAAGCAAGTGAGCTGGATGAGGAAATTCTTTATATAGAGGAAAAGCTGGCTCATTCTGCAAGAAGCTTTGATGGACAGGAAGATAATGGGCTGGACGAGAGACTGCTCCTGGAGGATGCTCAAAACCGCAGCCAATATGAGAAGGAATTATACCGCAAAGAACGTCAGAATGAGATTTTTGAAGGATTAATCCAAGCATTTGAGAAGTGGGAGCAGGAGAAGCAGCGTTGTGAAACGCGGCTGATTGCCATTGGAGATGAGTGGTCTTTACCGCAAGAAATCTCACAATCCATGCTTTTTGAAGCATTTGAACGTCTCGAGGACATGAAGGATATTATTTTAGAGAAAAACAGGATTCATGCGTCAATAGATGAATGCAATCATTTGATTCAGGGTTATGCGGCTAAATTAAAGAATCTGGCCAATATCTTTGGTGTCAGCACGAATCAGCCAAAGAGAGAGATTTATAGCCAAATTAGACAGAAGCTTGAGGCAGCCCTGCTAGTGAAAAGCGAGAGCATCCGACTTGATGAGAGGATTGACGATGTGAAAGAAGAAGTGGGCCCGCTTGAGGAAGTTTGCAAGCAGCTGATGAACGAGCAGGAAAAGCTGCTTAAAGAAGCTGATTGCAGTTCCCTAACGGACTTCTATCAATACGGCAAGGAAGCTGAAGAGCGGGAACAGCTATTGGCCGCAAAACGTCAATTAATGATACAGCTAGGGGGATTTTCGGAATTTGAACACTATCTGCGCACAAATGACGCAGAGCTTGAGGAAAGAATTGGTGGCGAGGAGGATAACAGTTCCTCGCTCGAACGTCAAATCGAGCTAGGGCTCAAGGAGCTTGCTGAGGTTGAATATGATATTAAGAGACTCGAGGAAGATGGTACAGTGGAGTCCTTACAATTCAGTCATCAAAAGCTGCAGGAGGATTTTTGTGACATATCGCGGAAATGGGCAAAGCTTGCGGTAGCCAAAGGCATCTTGCAAGAGACCATCAAAAAATATAAGGATGAGCGTTTCCCCGCTATACTGAACCAATCAAACGAATATTTGTGTTATTTGACTAACGGAAAATACGAGAAGATGATGTTCTCAAACGATGGGGCTGGATTGATGCTTCAAGATGATAATGGAGGATTCATACATGCCCGGGATTTAAGCAGGGGAACAGCGGAGCTCGCCTATGTATCGATTCGGCTAGCTTTAGCCATGACGATTGAGGGAAGAAAAGATCTTCCGCTGATGATGGATGACACATTTGTCAATTTCGATGACAGCAGAACCGAGCGGGTGCTTTCCTTGCTGAAGCAAATTGGACAAAGGAATCACCAAATTCTCTTCATGACTTGCCATGAGAAAATCAAGGAGCACTTTACTCCGCAAGAAGTTATCCGCTTAGTGCGATAAACGACAACAACAGTTGCCTTGCATGCTATAATAAAAAAGGAATAGACTGGGAGGGATTTGAGATGAAGGGAATAGCTCATCATGAGGTAGGAGATACAATCGATCTCCATTTATTCATAAAGAATGCCGTCAAAGGGACAGCCAGTAATGGCAAACCTTTTTTATCATTAATATTTCAGGATAAAAGCGGTGAAATTGAGGCCAAGCTTTGGGATGTTAAGCCTGAGGATGAACAGACATATGTACCCGAGGCCATTGTGCGCGTAACAGGCGACGTGCAAAACTACAAAGGAAAGCTCCAACTGCGCATCCGTGCCATCCGCTTAAAATATGAGAATGAAGCTGTCAATATCGGGGACCTCCTGCCAACTGCGCCGCTTGGCAAGGATGAGATGGCTGATACGATTACTAAATATATATTTGAAATGACGAACCCAAATATCCAGCGCATAACAAGGCATTTGGTTAAAAAGTACTCCAAGGAATTCCTTGAATACCCGGCTGCGACGAAGAATCATCATGAATTCTTCTCCGGTCTCGCATACCATGTTGTTTCCATGCTGGATTTGGCGAAGGCCATTGCCGAGCTTTATCCATCCTTAAATAAGGACCTGCTGTATGCCGGTGTCATTTTGTATGATTTAGGCAAGGTAATGGAATTGAGCGGCCCGATTGCCACGACTTACACGGTTGAAGGGAATTTGCTTGGACATATCACCATTATGGTGAATGAAATTGGCAAAGTTGCAGAGGAACTCAATATTCAAGGAGAAGAGATTCTTATTCTGCAGCATATCGTGTTGAGCCACCATGGCAAAGCAGAATGGGGCAGCCCGAAGCCACCTTTAGTAAAAGAGGCAGAAATCCTTCATTATATAGACAATCTGGATGCAAAGATGAATATGATGGACAGAGCGCTTGACCGCGTAAAACCGGGAGAGTTCACGGAGCGTATCTTCCCGCTGGATAACCGCAGTCTCTATAAGCCGTCCTTTAAATAAAGTACTTGAAAAATCCCGCATAGTCATTGATTGCCCGCATATAATGGTTGAAAAGGGCCTGTCCTATTAAGAAGGGAGATTGTCTTTTATGCCATTTTTCATGTGGTTCATCGTAGCAGGGATATTTGCCAGTGCCTTTATGACGATCAAATCAATGAAGGAAGAAAGACAAATTGATGAATCATTCATAGAGGATGAAGGTAAGGTATACATTGAACGGATTGAAGAGGAAAGAAAGAAGCGTGCGATAACGGAAGAGGCAAATTAAAAAAACTCGGCTGATCAGCCGAGTTTTTTCTTTATTGCTTAAAGGTACCTTCTAGATCTTCATCCTTCACATCGATTTCTGCGTCGTCAATCACTTTTTGAATCGCTTCTTGTGCTTTTGCGGAATCTACTTTAGCTGTTTTGACGTTTCTCTCGATATCAGCCTTCGCATCTTCATAGGAAGGACTGTCATTTTTGACTCGATCAGTCACTTGGATGATATGGAAGCCGTAATCAGATTGTACAGGCTCAGAAATTTCATCAACCTTTAATTTATATGCCGCATCTTCAAATGCAGGAACCATCTTGCCGACACCAAATTCTCCAAGTTCTCCGCCTTGTTCTTTGGATGCCTCGTCAGTTGAATATTCTTTCGCTAAATCAGCGAATTTCTCGCCTTTATCAAGTTTTCCCTTTACTTCTTTGGCTGTTTCCTCATCAGCGACAAGAATATGTCGGGCTTTAAGGTTGATTGTATACTTGTTCTCATAATAATCCTTAAGCTCGTCTTCTGAGACATCAACCGTTTCTAAGGCTGCCTTTTCTTGTGCTAACTGATACTTCAGCTCATCCTTAAAGTCATCTTCATTCGCATAACCATTTTGGGCGAGTGCACTTTCGAAGTTTTCTCCAAGATTAGCCTTAGTTTCTTCAAGGCGCTTGTCCACTTCTTTGTCACTTACCTTATATTGATCGGTAAAGACCTTCTTATACACAAGTTCTTGAAGCACCTGGTCTCCATATTTGTCTTTTAGTTCCTCATAAAAAGCATCTTTCGTGATATTGCCTGACTTCGTTTCTGCGATTGTCTCTTCAGAATCATTGCTGTTGCAGGCACTGAGGCCAATTAGCGTCGATACTGATGCTACAGTGATTAACCATTTCTTCATCCCTTACACTCCTTTTAGCAAATTGCCAAAACATCCCTTTATATATAACAAGCATAACTATACCACAATTCTTCTGCTAAAAAAAGGATAAGGAGGTTCATTAACCCATTGGAGCTTCCATCCAATCAATTTCCTCTTGTCAAGCATAGGATATGGAGACAGCAGGCAGGGAAGGTGAAGATTCATTTCTCTTCTGAATCGTCCATTCAAAAAAGTGAGCATATGAGACATCAGCCCATTCCTTTCTAGCCAGGTGTGAATAGGATAGGGTAGCAGCTCAAAAGGAGGTGTTATCATGGGTCAAAGTTATGGAGGAGGATTTGCCTTCATCGTCGTACTATTCATTTTACTCGTGATTGTTGGTGCATCTTGGATTTACTAAGAAGGAAAACAATCCATTGTGATTGAAAGGAGGATACAACAATGTCTGGAGGATACGGCGGAGGTTTCGCTTTATTAGTAGTATTATTTATCTTGTTGGTTATCATCGGGGCGTCCTGGATTCACTAATCGCATATCTGGGAAGAAGAAAGACGAATGCTTCTGCATTCGTCTTTTATGCCGTATATAGAATTTCGAGATAGGTTGAAACTAGCAGGATCGTGATGAGTACATTGATGGTTCGATAAAACCTATCCTGTTTTTCTTCCGGTATTTCTTTCTTGAGACAGAAGCTGGTGGATAGCTTATTAATATAATACAAGAAAAAGAGAGCAAATAAGGAAAACCAAATAAGAAAAACCATCCTGCTAACCCCCCTTGGCCGCTATTATCTCTCTTACATTATCAAAAAATTACCTATACTGCAAAGAGTATGAGAATGGATAATTAAATATTATCATAACGTGGAAGTGATTGATTTATATTCTATTTGAGGAAAAATATGTGAAGTGTTGAACAAGAAGTCTCAATGTAAAAGCGGATTGTTCAAAAAGTCCGCTTTTAAAGGAAGAGTTCCCGTATTATTGAATCGGTTCTTTTTCTGGCTGTTGAATCTTTTCAAGAAATCCGTTTTTGTCAGTGAATTCATGTTCAAGATTCGCAAAGGATTTCTCGAAGATGTTCATGAAATCATCACCATATATATTCTTGACGATTGCCATCATCTCCATCATGTCAGGGAACTTGCCATACAGTTCTTTTAGAGGCTGAGCACCAAGGTAGACGGAGTTATTAGAAGGGTCAAACACTTTGACAAGCTCGAGCAATAGCTCGACACCTTTGTCTGTTAATTCGATATACGTATTACGCTTATCGTTTTCTTTCTTAGAAAAGCGGAGGAGTCCGCGTTCTTCAAGCTTCTTCGAGAAATTAAAGGCAGTTGATACATGCATGACCCCGAATTTGGCGACATCGGAAATAGAAGCCCCCTTTAAATGATAGGCAATCCAGAGAATGTGGTGTTCATTAATATTTAGGTTATAAGGCTTGATCCAATGCTGCCAGTCCTTTTCGATTGCTTTCCACAAAGCCTTGCTCAATTGTGCAACACGTTGTGTGAATAACATGGCTTCTTTGACTGTATTTAGATTTTCAGACATGATTCATTCACCTACTTTTCTTTTATCATTATTATCCTTATAAAATATTAAATAACAAAAATGGTAATTTGCCAAATTTTTTGAAACTTTTTCTACAAATTTCTATCGATTTTTTTATATAATTTTTATTTCGCTGGCGTTGGTGAAATGGCTGCCTCTAGCTCGCTAATGGCTGTTTCTACATCCTTGATATGAACCTGTATGGCTTCGGTATGCTCTTTCGTATCCTCATTCCATTCCTGGATCAATTCTTTTACATCTTTGATGAACAGATTGACTTGTTCCTTACTGATGTTGGCGGCTGATATACAGTCATTCTTCAACTGAATTACTGCTTTTTGAACGTCTTTAAGAAGAAGGATGGTTTCTTCCTTTGTTTCCTTTAGATTAGTACGGACTTCTTTGCCGGATGCAGGGGTGCTAAACAGTACACCAACTCCGGCTACGGCGAAACCAGATATGAATCCAATTACTAAAGAATTTACTTTCATTTGTTATTCACCCCAATTTATTCTTCTTTAACAGATTTCTACATAAACATAAAAATTCCTTTAAAAAATAGTCCTTATATTAAATATTTCCTTTTTTCATATCATTTTAAACGTAAATTGTTATTTTCAGAAACTATTCCTGTCCAAAACACATTGATTTCGTCATCAATACCCTAAAATAGCTTATGGAAGCTTTCTCATAACGCGAACAGGCTATGCATAATAATGAAAAAAGCGGGGTGGAGGAGGGTTCTAATTTGGCGGTGATAATCTTATTGCTCCTGCTGGCCAGTGGTTCGTTTGGTTTAATGCTTCATTCCATATATGTGATTGGAAAAGGAGGGGTATATCCTTCAAGGAGGATAGTAGCGAAAAGGTTGCGGATAAGTACGGGGGCATTTCTGGGAGCGGCTTTTATTCTCTTGATGGTATGGATCATTTAATGTCATAACAAAAAAGAGGATAACGTCAATGTTATCCTCTTTGTATTCTTTATAGTGTAGCAGCCATATTGGTCCTTCTTAAGATATTTGCTGCGATCGGGTAAATGACAGCCATCATCACTGTGTTAATGAGCAGTGCAGGAAGGATGGCTCCGGCAGCTAATGCCAGGAAGGGACCAGGCAGACCGACAAGAAGGTAAGCTGATGTTAAGAAAATCGTCCCGGACATCAGGGTGCCAATTAAGGTTAAAGCTAGGCTGGCAACCGTCGGCTTGACGAATTTCCTGATCAAAGCATAGATCGCATAAATAATTAGTGCTGTCAAAACCTTATCAATGATATTCGGTATTTGACCTCCAGGAAATGAGGTGGTCAATCCAGAGATGATTCCTGTTACCGTACCTATTAAAAGGGCATTCTTCAAATCTGGCAGCAAAAAGATGCCAAGGAACATCATCAAAAGCATTAAGTCCGGCTTCATTCCAAAAACAAATCCAGGGACTACTGTGTGCAAAACTGCACCGATTCCGACTAGCAACGATAAAGTTACCAATGATTTCGTATTCATTTTTATCTCTCCTCTTCTCAGCTCAACTGTCTATTCACTTCTTCGACTGTGCTCTCTATGCCAGCCGCAAAAAGCTTATTCAGATTATAACATTAACCACAGGAAGAATATAGTCTAACTGTTTGTTTTTTGAAATTTTTTCATAAATTCCGCTAATATCAAGCAGTGCTCCACTGGTACCGCATTGTATATGGAGGCCCTGCATCCGCCGACAGAACGATGGCCGCTTAGTCCAATAAAGCCTGCATCGCCAGCTTCTTGCAGAAATTTTTCCGTCAATTCACTTGAAGGCAGAGTGAAGGTGATATTCATATGTGATCGGCTTTCAAGTGAAGCATGTCCGGTATAAAATCCATTGCTCTCATCAATCGCATCATAAATGAGCTTTGCTTTTTGCTGATTATTCTTCTCTATCTGGCTCACTCCGCCCTGATCCTTCGCCCATTCCAATACCAATGAAAGGAGGTAGATTGCCAATGTCGGCGGTGTATTGTACAGGGATTTAGAGTTGGCATGAGTCTCATAGGAAAGCATTGTTGGCAGACTGTCATCATGCTTAATTAAATCCTTTCGGATAATGACGACCGTCACCCCGGAAGGACCGAGGTTCTTCTGGGCACCTGCATAAATCAGTCCAAAGCGTGAGACATCAATCTTTTTGCTTAATATATCACTCGACATGTCAGCGATAAGAGGAACCTGGCCGGTTTGCGGATACTCCTGCCACTGTGTACCATAAATCGTATTATTGCTTGTTAAATGCACATAGGATGTCTCTTGCTTCCAATGGATATCCTCAAGCGGCGGGATGGCATGATAGCCAGACTCCTTGGTTGAAGCCGCTATCTCAACCGGACCGACCTTTTTTGCCTCCTTCAGAGCTTTCTCTGACCATGACCCTGTAAGGATATAGCTCGCGCCATGATTTCTATCAAGCAAATTCATGGGCACCATGGAAAATTGCAGGGAGGCTCCCCCTTGGAGAAACAAAATCTCATAATCAGGAGGTATCTCCATCAGCTCACGCAGCAGAGCGCTTGCTTTATCATGTACTTTGCTGTACTCCTTACTGCGATGGCTCAGCTCCATCACAGACATATGGCTTCCCTCAAAATCAAGAAACTCCTTCTGTGCTTTCAATAATACCTCCTCAGGCAAAGTGGCCGGTCCCGCATTAAAATTATAAGCTCTAGCCATTTCAAAACTCCCCTTCCTCATGCAGTGTTTATCATCAAACAAGGCGTGAATATGACAATTTTACTTAAGAATCTAAAGAAAGTAAATGTGAATTCAGATAATTTTGTCGATTTGATGCGAATACTGGTGTAGGCGGATGGAATGGTGAACGGTTTGGTGGACGGAGGTTGGTCATCGTCAGGGAAGGCACAGTGAAAGCCCATGCAAAGGGTGGTCGAAAGGTGGGGGAAGCCAGGCAAAGCCCACCTTATTCCCATGCTTTGAGTATGAAGGGTGGGGAAAGGGTGGTCAAAAGGTGGGGGAAGCTAGCGATTGCCAGTAAAACATCGTAACCCCCGCATCATCACATTTAAAAAAGCCTCCCAAAACAAGGGGAGGCCTCTAACTTAATTAGCTAATATGCTGGCCGATTGAGTCAGCAATCACCTTAAGATCTTCTGGTGTATATTCGCTTGTATGTGTTTTCCATACGGCGCCAAAGCCGTCTCCTTCACCGTAACGCGGCAAGAGATGAATATGGAAGTGGAAAACGGATTGTCCAGCGTGCTCTCCGTTATTGTTTAATACATTCATGCCAATTGGGTTGTATTCTTGTTTGATGGCTCGGGCGATTTTTGGCACAGCCTCAAATACTTGTGCTGCAATCTCCGGTGTTAGCTCGTACACATTTTCTTTATGTATTTTCGGGATGACGAGGGTATGTCCTTTCGTTACTTGGCTGATATCCAAAAAGGCCATTATATGCTCATCTTCATAAACTTTTGAGGAAGGAATATCACCGTTAATAATCTTGCAGAAAATGCAATCTGACATGGCTTTACACCCTTTCTTTCGTGTTTTTTTTAGTGTAGCACAATTGATGAGGGGAAAAAAGGACATGACTGGATGCGAAAAAAATAAAGAGGACGCAGCATGATGCTGCGCCCCCAGTAGAGAGGAAGCTTATGCCTTAACTGGTTTTACAGACGCTTCTTGGTACCAGGTACTCCACATCGCTTGGAATGGAGTACATTTTTATACCTTAATGCCATGTTTCCAACGCTACCATCCCCTTATAACTTGGATAGGTCCAATTTCAGGTAATATGGCCTTTGGCGAACACCTCATTTTTTTAGAAGTTAACTGATCTACCTTAGGGTAAAGCCTACATTATCGCGAACAAACACCCCCGTTGCTGGTTAAGTGTATGTCGTTCCTCTCTGATAATAGATTGCCCGCTTGGCTGGAATATATACAGCAAATCCAAAATTCTTTTATAAGACAGCTTTTTTCAAGTGAATGACTTTTCCGTATGGAGGGGAGATTTGTTACAATGTAAGGAAAGACAAAGAAAAAGGAGAATGACCGATGTCATTGCTTGAAATTAATCATGTTACAGGAGGCTACACGAGAACGCCTGTCCTGAAGGATGTAAGCTTTGAGGTTAAGCCCAATGAACTTGTCGCGTTAATAGGATTGAACGGGGCAGGGAAGTCAACCATCATTAAGCATATCATCGGGTTAATGAACCCGCGTAAAGGTGATATCAAGATAAACGATAAGAAGTTTTCAGAGGATATGGAGGCGTATCGTAAGCAGTTTTCCTTTATTCCAGAAACGCCTATCTTATATGAGGAGCTAACGCTTGAGGAGCATTTGCGGTTGACAGCTATCGCTTATGGACTTGATGAGCAGACATTCCAAGAGCGGTCGGCTAAATTATTGAAGGAATATCGCATGGAGAAGAGACTGAAATGGTTCCCGGCCCATTTTTCAAAAGGGATGAAGCAGAAGGTCATGATTATGTGCGCCTTTTTAGCGGAACCATCGCTCTATATCGTGGATGAGCCGTTTGTCGGTCTTGACCCGCTTGCAATCCAGTCCTTGCTCGATATGATGGGGGACATGAAGGAGCAGGGGGCTGGAATCTTGATGTCAACTCATATCCTGGCGACTGCCGAGAAGTATTGTGATTCCTTTGTTATCCTGCATGAAGGAGAAGTGAGAGCAAAAGGGAATTTAGAAGAGCTTCGCCGCCAGTTTCGTATGCCGGGCGCTTCCTTGGACGATATTTATTTGCAGCTGACAAAGGAAGATCGCCATGAAGATTGAAACATTATGGAAAGACCGTTTTAATCACTATTTGAAGGAGACCGGGAAATACTTAAAATACATATTCAACGGCCATTTAGTGTTTGTGATGATTTTCTTGATTGGTGGAGCGGGCTATTATTACAGCGAGTGGGTTAAAACGCTCACACCTGATTTCCCTGCACCAATTATTATTGCAATTATTCTCGGGCTTGCTGTGACAATCAGCCCGCTCACGACATTTTTTCGGGAACCGGATATTGTTTTTTTGCTGCCGATTGAGAGGGGACTCGGCGATTATGTAAAGAAATCTTATGTGTTCAGCCTTGTCATACAGATGTACGTATTGCTTATTATTCAGGCGGTATTAACGCCGATGTATAGCCGAGTAATGGGGGATGAGGCCCTTTCATTCCTAAGCCTTCTTATTGTGCTCTTGGTCTTGAAGGGGATAAACCTTGCTAGCCGCTGGTTTGTTTTGTATGACAGGGAGCCATATGCGTCATTTGTCGATACCATAGTGCGACTTGCCCTGAATGCGGTCTTGGTGTACTTAATTGTAAAGGGAGCAAATTTGCTTTTAACCTTGTTTGTTTTTGCTTTATTGGCAGGGCTATGTCTCTACTATTTGAAAGCCTCGCGAAATGCTGTTTTGCAATGGGAAAGGCTAATTGAGCTCGAGAACGGAAGGATGGCTGCCTTTTACCGGATTGCAAATTTATTTACAGATGTGCCGAAGCTGCGGGAAAAGATAACGGAGCGCAGATGGTTATTAGGGATTGTCCGCCTGCTGTCAGGCAGAACGAATAATCCATTCAGCTACTTATACGCGCGTACATTTGTCAGGGCAAATGATTATTTCGGGTTATATATACGCCTATCGGTGATTGCTTTCTTGGTTGTTGCTTTCGCGGACCTAGGCTGGGGTTCTATTTTCGTATCCTTGCTGTTTCTTTATATGACAGGTTTGCAGCTGCTGCCGATCTGGCATCATCATGACCAGAAAATGACGATTGCTCTTTATCCATTTAATCCTGCTTACCGCAGAAAAGCGGTCATGGATTTATTGACAATCCTCTTAGGGATACAGTGCTTTTTCTTTGCCATTGGCATATTAATTGGAGGAAGCCTTCAATTGGCTGGAATTTCCCTCGTATTAGGGTTGTTGTTAATCGTCTTTTTCCGATCTTATGCTAGTAATAAAATGCAGACTTAAAAGGGGGAGGATGGATGTCTGATTCCTATGAGCAGAGAGTGAGGCAAGAGATCGCCATTTGGAAGAAGAAGCTGGTCGCCAAACCGAGCAGGGTGGAGCGAATATCGAAGAATGCACAAAAGTTCATTAGTGCTAAAATGCCGAAGAAAATGAATCAAGCCTTTCGTGTATCAATCAAAACCATGGTTGAAGGGGTGCTTAATGGGTCTTCTTATGTACCGAAGAAGCAGCGAAGCTGCCAAACACTTGCTGAGATGGATGAGGCAGCTGAGAGTACACTAGCAGCCTACCGGAAGACTGCTGTAGTCGAGGGCGCTGGTACGGGCTTTGGCGGCGGTGTCATCGCTCTGGCTGATTTTCCGCTTCTTCTGTCAATAAAGGTGAATTATTTGTATGCTCTAAGCGCCATCTATGGTTATGATCCGAAAAACTTGAGTGAACGAATTTTTATTCTATTGGTTTTTCAGCTTGCTTTTTCGTCCGTGGATAAAAAGAAGGAGCTTTTGCCCGTCATCATGAATTGGGATCTGGAAAAGAATCGATTTGCAGATATTGATTGGGATAGTTTTCAGCAGGAATACCGCGATACGATTGATTTTGTAAAAATGTTTCAGCTTATCCCGGGCTTTGGTGCTGCGGTGGGAGCAATCGCCAATCAGCAGCTGCTGGACCAGCTTGGCGAAACCGCCCAAAATGCATTCCGTCTTAGAGTCATGCAAGAAGGAGGAGCTTGATTGCTCCTCCTTTTTTGTATGATTATTAAAAATATCGCCATTCCTGAAAGCCAATCGCTGCATAGCCAAGCGTTTTGGCGGCAATCAGCATGGCTTCTTCGTTAAAGTCAAACATGGGGTGGTGGTGCGGATAGGGAATATCCGTACCGGAAGGCGCTGCTCCCGTAAGGAAGAATGCGCCGCGCACGGCTTCTAAATAATAAGAGAAATCCTCCCCAATCATGAGCGGGTTTAACGGGCGGACATGCTGGAAGCCGACAACATCCTCTGCCTTGCTAATGATATAGTCTGCTTCCTTCTCATGATTGACAGTTGGCGGATAGCCTTTGAAGTAGCGGAATTCAAAGTCGCAATCATGAACCGTGCAGGCTCCCTTGACGATTCGCTCCATCTCCTCAATGATAAAGTCTTGAAGCTCTGTTGAGAATGTGCGGACTGTGCCCTCCAGATACGCTTCGCTTGGGATAATGTTGAAGGCATTTCCTGCCTTGAATTGTCCTACGGAGACGACTGCTGAATCCATTGGGTTGATTTTCCTGCTTGTGATCAGCTGAAAGAGGGAAACGATTTCAGAACCGATGACAAGAGCATCCTTCGTTGTATGAGGTTCAGCTCCGTGTCCGCCTTTGCCTTTAATGGTGATTTGGAATCTGTCGGCGGAAGCAGTGATGGGGCCTGGGCTGCAGTAGATTTCACCGGTTGGATATGGAGCCCATAAATGCGTACCGAATATGGCATCCACCCCTTCTAGGCATCCATCCTCAATCATTGGCTTGGCGCCTCCTGGAGCTAATTCCTCTGCGTGCTGGTGAATGAATACATAATTGCCTATCAGCTCATTCTCCATCTCTTTCAAGGTCTTGGCCAGTACGAGCAGGAGGGCGGTGTGCCCGTCATGTCCGCAGGCATGCATCACTCCCTTTACGCTGGAATGGTACGGAACCTGCTTTTGATCCTGTATGGGCAGGGCATCAAAGTCAGCGCGCAGAGCAACGGTACGGCCAGGCTGCTTGCCCTCAATCGTGGCGACCACACCACCGCCGCCAACTCCTGTACGGACGGGGATATTTAGGTTTTTGTAATATGTTTGGATAAACCGAGCTGTCTCCTTTTCTTGGAAGGAAAGCTCAGGATTCGCATGCAGGTGACGCCGGATGGAGACCATTTCTTCATAATATTGTTCAAGTTTTCGATTTAGGGTTTCTTCCATTTTCCTTCCTCCCTTAACGTGCATCTTACTACCTTATTCACAAAAATTACCATTTCCAAACAAAATCTAGCTCAGGAGGCGGAAATAATTTCAATGTAATTGCCGCTGAATACGTTCATTATAGCAGAATCAGCCTTAGGTCAGGGCTGTATTCTATATAGGCAAAAAAGAAGCTCGCATATAGCGAGCTTCTCATATTTGTTCACTTTTTTTCTTTATAGGCATAAAAGGTAGCTGTGTATGGTTTTCCTGTAAAGAGCACCTGGGTGTTAAATAAGCTTTCGAGCTTCTTGTTTGTGAGGAGTTTGGCTTGGTCAAAACGCGCATAATCCTGTTCCTTTGACCAGTTAGTCAACACAACATAGGAGTCGGAAGAAATAGGACGCAGAAGGCGGAAGGCATTGAGACCAGGCTGCTGGTGAATAATGTTTGTGGCTTCTTTTAAATCAAATTCAAAGGATGGGCGGTCCTCTGGGGAGACAGGGATATGATGCAAGGCAAAAAATCCTTCCTGCCTAAGCTCTCCGGATTGCTCAATCACCTCAAAAGTGCGGGGAGACTGAAAGAAGCTCTTGCTGCTGCTTTCATGGAGGAGCATGGATGTATTAGGGTTGTTCAAAAGGATGATTCCTGCTGCATGATGCTTTTTTTGAATGATTTTCAAGAATGACAACGTTCCTGACGTGATATAGAAGTTCATCGTTTGCCCCCAGATTAAATATTTTAGTATAATGGAGTCGAAGTTGAGAATAGTTGGACTCATTAGGTTTTTTTGGATATTTTACCTCGTGAAATAACTAAATAAACTGTGAGAGTTAATGAAAGATAGAATAAATGAGTCTATTTAATGACAGTTCGGCCGGATTCATATACAACATCCATCTGAGAAGATATAGT
>CAJGCH010000030.1 GCA_904501845.1 uncultured Bacillaceae bacterium
AGCCTAGTCATTTACCACCATGCCTGATCGTATCAGTTACATGAGAGACATATATTATTTCTAGTTCCATAATATCATCTTGCACATAGAAATTACAGAAAAATTTTATTATGTAAAAATATTTTTAAATTTACTCTATTTCATATCCTTTTATCCTATTCGTGGTTACACAACTATCCCTAATTATGTCATTAATACCCGATTGACCACCATGGGCCATGTTGTCTAAGATTCAAGTTTGAACCGGACGCCAGCAAACCATTTGAAATAGTTGTATGGAGGGGAATTCCTAGTAATCTAACTGCCTTAAACTCAACAATAAACCATCTTCAGTAATCTTTTTTACTCTATATAATTTTAACTTTTGATTAATTTTTTTATTTGTTTTATCTTCATGGCTGAATAAATCCATCACTGCATCTAAAGCATAAACTAGAACCGTCATTAAACCACCGCCGCCTAGTTCAACACCTAGACGCTCATTATCAGAAAGATGTGTATCCACTATCTTTTTGACTTCTTTGAAGTAATCTCCTTTTATGAGGATATAATCAGACTTCTCCTCTAGTCTTGCTAATAACTCTTTTGGATTATGTGCTTCAATTGCAGCAGCAGAATTCATAGTAATTATCCCCTTATACTTTTATTTATCAAATCAACAGTATATTATCGAGAACATTCTAACAACTTTAGCTATATTTAGCAATGCAGCTAAATAAGCCTGCCTATATAATACCGTCTATCCCATCCGCTCATAAATACGAGGCTGGGACATAACTTATAAACGATCCTGAAAGACGAACGATATCTAAATAAATCTTAAGAGACTTTGTTCCTTACTCATGAGTTACGTTGGAAGAACAAGTTCGTTGCATTGCGCTGCAGCCACTCACTTTCCCCGGGGAGGAAGCAGAGCCTCCTCGGCTGTGCCTGCGGGGTCTCAGCCTTTCCTTGATGATCCGCAGGAGTCGAGTAGCCGCAGCGAAATTCCACTGGTTATTAACACAAAATGAACAAATCTATTGAAAAACAACTAAAAACCCGAACTATTAGGCGAAATATTAAAAATATCACCTAATAATTCGGGTCTATTATTGACTGAAATACGTTTATCCCAGCCTCTGCATCTTATAGATTAATGGTCTGCAAGTAGCATCTTTGCCTTCTCAATGGCCGCAGATACTTGTTTAAAACCTGTCCCGCCTGCACTGTTTCTTCTGCGCACAGCTTCTTCCGGCTTGAGGGCATCATATATATCGTCCTCAATGAGTGAGGATGCCTCCTTAAGCACTGCAAGCGGCAGATCGAGTAAATAGCTTCCTTGCTGAATGCAATGCAGCACAAGCTTCCCAACGATCTCATGCGCTTCCCTGAATGGAATGCCCTTCGCCGCCAAATAATCAGCGAGCTCAGTCGCATTCGAGAAGTCCTGATAGACCGCTTCCTTCATGACAGATGTGTTGACTTTCATCGTCGCAATCATCCCGTTAAAAATCTTAAGCGAACCTTTGACGGTCGTAACGGTGTCAAACATACCTTCCTTATCCTCTTGCATATCCTTATTGTACGCAAGGGGCAACCCCTTCAGAAGAGTCATAAGTCCAATCGCATTCCCATATACGCGACCTGTTTTCCCGCGAATCAATTCAGCCATATCAGGATTCTTCTTCTGCGGCATGATGCTTGACCCCGTTGAGAAGGTGTCGTCGAGTTCGATGAAACGATATCCCTGGCTTGACCATAGAATAATTTCCTCACTGAAGCGGGAGAGATGCATCATTAAGATGGATGCATGATTGAGAAACTCTGCTATAAAGTCCCTGTCACTAACCGCATCTAGACTATTTTCATAAATTCCATCGAATCCGAGCAGTTCAGCTGTCATATGGCGGTCAATCGGGAACGTTGTGCCTGCGAGCGCACCCGCTCCAAGGGGAGAGAGATTGATTCTCTTCAAGCTGTCTATAAGCCGCTCTTTATCTCGCTCAAGCATCCAGAAATACGCCATGAAATGATGGCCGAGCGATATGGGCTGCGCCCTTTGCAAGTGAGTATATCCTGGAACGATTGTCTCCACATGTTTCTCAGCAACATCAATTAATGTTTTCTGGAACTCTTCGATCGTTGCAATGATTTCTTCGACCTGATTGCGCAGATATAAATGCATATCTGTCGCCACTTGATCATTCCGGCTCCTAGCTGTATGAAGCTTGCCGCCGACCGGGCCGATTTCGTCAATCAATAGCTTCTCAAGATTCAAATGAATATCCTCATAGTCAACGGAAAAGGGGAGTTCCCCCTTCTCAGCCTTGGCCTTTAGGGTAGAGAGTCCCCCTTTAATCACTTCTTCCTCTTCCTTAGTAATGATTCCGCAGGCGCCCAGCATTTGCACATGCGCCAGGCTGCCTTCGATGTCCTCCATCACTAGCTCTTGGTCAAATGAGATGGAAGCGCCGAAGGAATCAATCCATTCCTCAGCTGTTTTAGTGAACCTTCCGCCCCAAAGCTTTTTCAAACCGTCACCTTCTTTTGGAAATGCACCTGGCTGTTCACTTTTGTCGGCAAGCCCCAGAGATTGATGAACCCAACCGCGCTGGCGTGATCGAACTCATCAGCAGATGTATACGTAGCCAAATTCTCATCATACAGAGAATAGGCAGATTTCCGGCCTTCTACAATGGCATGCCCTTTAAAGAGCTTCACGCGCACAATGCCTGTGACATGGCTTTGTGATTGTTTCAAGAAGGCAAGCAGCGAGTCCTTCAAAGGCGAGAACCATAGTCCCTCATAGATAAGCTCCGTTAATTTCTTCTCAATAACTGGCTTGAAATGGGCGAGCTCTTTCACCATTGTCAAATCTTCCAATTCCTTATGCGCCTTGATCAGCGTAATCGCACCCGGGCACTCATAAATTTCCCTTGACTTGATGCCGACGAGGCGATTTTCAACATGGTCAATTCTCCCTACCCCGTGCTTGCCAGCCATTTCATTGAGGGTCAAAATCAATTGAGATAAAGGATATTCCTTGCCATTCAAAGCAACTGGAACCCCTTCGTTAAAGATAATCTCAACCATATCAGGAACATCAGGCGTATTCTCGAGAGGACAAGTTAAATCATAGGCTCCCTCAGGCGGTGCAGCCCACGGGTCCTCCAGCACACCACATTCATTGCTGCGTCCCCAGAGATTTTGATCAATGGAATACGGGCTGTCTAGATTAATGGGAATTGGTATATTATTTTCTTTCGCATATTGGATTTCCTCTTCACGGGACCAGCTCCATTCACGAACGGGAGCAAGCACCTTAAGATTTGGATTCAACGCTTGGATGGATACTTCAAAGCGCACTTGGTCATTGCCTTTACCTGTGCAGCCATGGGCAACAGCAACAGCATTCTCCTTCTCAGCAACCTCAACCAGCTTCTTTGCGATCAGCGGCCTTGAGAGTGCAGAAACGAGCGGGTATTTACCCTCATACAATGCATGCGCTTGTAAAGCAACTAATGCAAATTCCTTCGCGAACTCTTCTTTCGCATCGATGACATAGGATGTGCAGGCCCCCACCTTGATGGCTTTTTCCTTAATGAAATCCAAATCCTTGCCTTCACCAACATCCAGGCAGCAAGCAACTACGTCATACCCCTTTTCTTTCAGCCATGAGATGGCCACCGATGTATCTAATCCGCCTGAATAGGCAAGCACTACTTTCTCCTTTGTCATGTTCCTGTTCCCTCCATTGTATGTTGTATATTTATACATTTAATTATGTTTTTATGCATTCGATATGATATTCACTATAGCAATCTTAAAATGCTTTTTCAAGTATTTATTTTGAAAATTACTAATTTTTTATTCGAATATAACGGCTAAAGTGTATGTACCTCTCAAATAATTCTTAAAAAATCGTTAATCAGCGGGTTATTTGTATACAATAAAAAAGAGACAGTCAAAAGGAGGGCTCCATATTAATGGAAACGTATTTTGTTCATGACAATCGGCTTGGCATAGACATCCCCAGTCTTAATTGGGACTGGACCTGCTATCCAACAGAAACACAATCTGAGATTCTTTTCCGCTGGGAACAAATCAAGGGAGGCATCCCTGACCTGGTAAAGGAGCTCGAAATGCAAATCAACGAGAAATTAACTGACTTGAATCAGGAAGATGACTTCGAGAAATCCTGTATATTAAATAATGAGATTTCCGAACTCGCCTCATGCATAAATGACCTCTGGATTTGGTACCGGACCAATGAAGAGCTTTCGCGCAGACCGCATAGATAATAAATAAAAAACCGTTCCAAAAATGGAACGGTTCATCGGTCTTTCCTGATTTCACGCACAATATGACCCAGCTCTGGAATGATTAATTTAGTCATGGCTAAGCGTACTGCCCCGCTCGACCCGGGCGTTGAGAAAACGGGTGTATCTTCAATGACACCCGCACTCGCTCTTGAAAGGATTGCGGCAGGACCTATGTCGTCCTGATAGCTCAACATCCGAAACAGCTCTCCGAAGCCAGGTATTTCCTTCTCATACAACTCTGACAGAGCCTCTATCGTAACATCACGTTTCGCAATGCCTGTACCTCCATTTGTCAGCACGCAATCAATCTCAGTGTGCCGGCAAGCCTCAAGGACTGCCGTGCGGATCTGCTCAGCTTCATCCTTGACGACTTTCCGGCCCACCACTTCATGGCCAGCCTCCTCAATAAGTCCCTTCATCATCTGTCCACTTTTGTCTGTATCCATATCTCTCGTGTCACTGATTGTGATGATTTGGCAGCGGACAATTTTGGGTGCTTCTTTCTTATGGCTGTATGTACTAGAGTGACTCATTTCCGCTCACTTGCCTTCCTTATCTCTTAAATAGCGGTGTTTATAGAACTGATTAGCGAAGGCGGTGACATTCTTCGTGAGCCGATAATTCGCTTGGCTGCCGATGCCAAGACTGATGATTGGCACTCCTTTTAGCATCTGCTTGCGGAAGAAGTAAACAGCAAGCACCTTAAGCATTTGTTTGATTGGCTGATCAAGCCAAAAGACATTGCTCATTTCTTCCCCTTCATAGAAGTAGCCAGGAGGCTTCTGTAAATCCTCCATGAGATCATCCCAGAAATATTTCTGCATCCGCTTCGGCATCGTGCCAGCATGAAATACCTTCAATGACAATGCGGTTTCATAAGGCGTGCTGATATCATATCCATAGGATAGGCCAATCAGCTGGATGCTCCGCAAATTAATGACCATCTGCGCAGGCAGGTCAGCCGCAAGAGCCCATCCGCCATTGGCTGCCGAAATGCCCCCTTGTACAAGAGAATACATTCTATGGCGTGCAATTTGCTGCTCCGCTATATATATCAGCCGATCAATCGGCATCTCCCGCAAGCCTTCAATGTCTTTGACATGCTCATCGAATACACGGGCATTTGTTAGTATGCGGTTTCTTGCATCGGCTTGGAACTGGGATTCATGAATCATGGAATGAAGATGAAAGAGCCAGTTGTCGAGCTTTGCAAAGAACTCCTCCTGTGTGGATTCAGGCAGCAGCGTGAACAAGCTTTCAATCAATCGATCATAATAGGCTTCAAAGTCTGTCGGTTCATCGGACCGCATTTCATTTTCCCACATTTTCAATTCCTGCAAGATTATGTCTTCTCTCTCTGTAAGCGCCATTTGATCACCTCTTCTTTTATTATCATGTATAAAGAGTATAACATACCTCCTTCCTATTCTTTCACATTCAGGCAAAGGCTAGTCGATTAACTTTACCTGAACCAATCAAAACACAAAAAAGACCATGAATGCAAAAGCATTCACAGTCTTCTTTGTTAAGCGATTATTTTGATAAGCGAACAACGTCGCGAGCGATCATTACTTCTTCATCAGTAGGAATGATGATGACCTTAACTGGAGAGTAAGGGTGGTTAACGAATTTCTCTTCGCCTCTTACATTGTTAGCATCTTGATCCCAGTATACGCCCATGAATTCTAAGCCGCGAAGAACGCGCGCACGAATTTCAGCACTATTTTCACCGATACCAGCTGTGAAGATGATTGCATCTACGCCATTCATTTTCGCAGCGTAAGAACCGATGTATTTGTGGATGCCATCAGAGAACTTAGACAACGCTAGTTCAGCGCGGGCATTCCCATTTTCTGCTTCTTGCTCGATGTCACGCAAATCACTGGAGAAACCGGATACGCCTAGCATACCGCTCTTCTTGTTAAGGATTTCAATTACTTCTTCAGCTGTGCTGTCTGTTTTCTCCATCAAGTATGGAATCAACGCAGGGTCCAAGCTTCCAGAACGAGTCCCCATTGTCAATCCTTCTAGAGGTGTGAAGCCCATTGTAGTATCAATGGATTTTCCGCCTTCGATTGCTGTGATACTTGCGCCGTTTCCAAGGTGGCAAGAGATCAAGCGAAGTTGTTCAAGCGGACGTTTAAGCAATTCTGCCGCACGCTCAGACACATATTTATGTGATGTGCCATGGAATCCATATTTACGGATGCCATATTCTTTGTAGTATTCATATGGCAAGCTGTAAAGGTAAGAAGCCTCAGGCATTGTTTGGTGGAAAGCTGTATCAAACACAGCAACCGCAGGAACGTTTGGCAGTACTTCACGGAATGCTTTAATTCCTGTCGCATTTGCCGGATTGTGAAGCGGAGCAAGCTCAGAAAGCTGCTCGATTTGCGCAAGCACTTCATCCGTAATAACAGCTGAGTCAGTGAAGATTTCTCCGCCGTGAACGACACGGTGACCGATACCTTCGATTTCATCAAGGGAGTTGATGATTTTGTTTTCTGTCAGCTTCTCTAATAGAAGGTTAACAGCCACAGAGTGGTCAGGAATATCTGTTACCATTGTTTTCTTTTCGCCATCAACTGTAATAGAAAAGATAGAATCAGCCAAGCCAATTCGCTCTACGATTCCTTTTGTGATTACTTTTTCTTCGGGCATTTCAAACAACTGAAATTTCAATGAGGAACTACCCGCATTTATCGCGATAATTTTAGACATCTAAATCACAGCTCCTATAATTTATGCATAGTAATATAATTTTAAAATTAACCTCGACTCCCATTAAACCACTGAAGTCCTGTTCTAGCAATAGAATTATTTACATGTTACCGTTTGCATAATAAATTTTATTATTTTCGAATAATTCTTTAACTTTTTAAAACCGCATGAATTACAGGAGTTTGCCTATGATTATTTCTCTGCCTTGATCCAATTATCGATTTTGTTCAGCATTGCAGCAGTCGCATTCTTATCTGACAATTTCGGCATATTGACAAGCAGCACTTGTTTTGGCGCTTTCACTCCTTCACCGGTCTTTTGCAGAATCAGGATGCTTTTCGCTGACTGCTTGGATTTAAACATACTCTCCGGCAATTGAATAAGCCCTTGGATATACCCGTGTTCATGTATAAATTGGTTTAATGCAGGGGCTTCAGATGTCGTAAACAGATCGTTCGGCACAAGGAAGAAAAGATAGCTTCCATCCTTGGAATAGGTAAATCCTTGCTCAATGAAGAGATGGTGAGCATAGGACATCGAATCCGAATCCTTCGCTCTTACCTTAAAGTCCTTCGCACGCTCATTATCCGGGTAATAACCTATCGGCAAATCACAGATCACGACATCAGCAGGATCGATGAACAACGGCTGCAAGCTGTCCTGGTGCAGGAAATGGACAGGCATTCCAAGCAGATTTGCACCTGTATAAGCGAGCTTGACCAATGTTTCATCCACTTCAATCCCTGTCGCACTCAATTGCTTGCCGTTCAGGACATTCATGACGGAAAAGAGCAGATTCCCTGTCCCCACAGCAGGGTCAAGAACAGACAATGCCTCTTGTTTAGCCGTGAATTTCTCCAGCAAATAAGCAAACATGAAACCAATCGCATCAGGCGTCATTTGGTGATTAGGCTGCACATGCGTGCGCATGGCTTTTAAGATGGCCAATTGCCATCCTTTTCGGATATCTTCCTTACTGTATTGTTCAAGGTGGATTTCCTGATAGCCTTTCTTTAATTTCTTTACGGTAATCTCACTGAGTTCATCCTGCAGTACATCGCCTTGGAAAAGATTCTCTCCTGTTTCAGCGATGGCCTCAAGTTCAGTACCTCCTAATTCATCTTGGATGATTTTTGCGGTACTTGTGATTAACTCATATATTTGTTCAACTTTTGTTGTATTCATAGCGTTTCCTCCAACTTCGTCCACTATTCTTCTACCCATTGTAGTATTACATCCTATAAAGAACAAGTATCACCTTTTCTGAGAGGGATAAACATTTCTAGAAGCCGAAAGAACGTTAGAATAGTGAATATTCCATAAAATTTCGCCAAATAAAAAGAATCCAGGATAATGGTTCATGCTGAACCTTCCTGGATTCTTTGCGTTACACTTTATTTTGCAGCTTTTGCCGCTTCAATTGCCGCATTGTAATTTGGATGATCGGTGCTTTCAGGCACATATTCTGCGTATGTAACCATATCTTGGCTATCTACAACAAACACGGCACGCGCAAGCAAGCGCAATTCTTTAATGTGCACGCCATATGCCTCTCCAAAAGATAATTCCCTATGGTCAGAAACCGTTACGACATTTTCAAGTCCGGCAGCCGCACACCAGCGTTTTTGCGCAAATGGCAGGTCGACACTGACCGTGATGACTTCAACATTGCCCAATTTGGACGCCTCTTCATTGAATTTACGGGTTTGCGCATCACATACCCCTGTATCAAGAGATGGAACGACACTTAATATTCTAACCTTCCCAGCTGAGCTCTCGAGCGTTACCGGGGATAGATCATTCGCAAGCACCGTAAATTCCGGCGCCTTATCGCCCGCTTTCACTTCTGTTCCGACCAATGTAACCGGATTTCCTTTAAAAGTCACGTTCGCCATATTAATTCCTCCTCCATAGTCTGAATTTTCCCATTCATCTTAAGTATAGAGTCTTGGCAGGCCTTTGTAAAAAGCTATGGTTTTGGAGGGAGAAGAATCTTCACAAAAAACGAACCACATCTCACAAGAAGATGCGGTCAATGTCCGTTCTATTAATCCATGCTGTCTATGCCAGATGTTTGCTGGTCTTCCGGCATCCCTTTTCCTTTTTTCGAGAACATGGAGCTAACCTTATCGACTGCTACAGGTGTTGCCTCCATTAATTTCTCGATGAGGTGAGTATTCTCATCAAGATGCAGCATTTTGATTCCTTGGGAGCTGACAATCAAGAAGGCGATAGGGGTAATATACACGCCCCCTGCACTTCCCCCTCCAAAAGGATGTCTGTGATCCTCTGCCGCCGGACCACTGATTTGATAGTCACTGCCGCCTGCCGCATAACCAAATGCCACTTTCGATACGGTCATAATGACGCTCCCGTCCGGAGTTTCGACAGGGTCACCAATAATCGTGTTCACATCTACCATGCTTCTCAAGTTTTCCATCGCCGAATTCATTAATCCGCCAATAGGATGATTAGACATAATATACCCTCCTGTTAGGCCATTTGATTTTTGCCCTTATGGCTTTGTTTGCCTGCATTATGCAACTGCTTTTTCTTTTGCATAAACCGGGCTAATTTCCATATAGCTTTTATAGCGTTTGCCATTCTGACCTTTCCTATGCACCCAATATGAAGCTCGAGCGGTTTCTTCATCATAAAATAGGGGATGACTTCGGTTTTTGGAACAACGATTAATTGAAAAAAATGCCCCAAGAACGCAACAGCTGTACTGACAATTCCCCACAATATACCGGTTGCCATCGCTGTCTTCGGTGCATCCTCTGCGCCGTAGGACAAGGAAATCTCAAGGCTTGTCAATTGGATATCAGAGGTAAACTCCTTTGCGTTTTCTCCGTACTCTTTTAAGTCATTCAATGATTTACCGATAACACGGAAAGATCCATCCATCTCGTCAATGGACGGTTCTTCCTGCTTGCTCTCTGTTTCACCCTTCTTCGCTCCCCCTACCGGTTCGCCTATTTTCACTTTTTTCTCATAATGAAGCAGTCTTCTCCACATTTCTACCTTTACATCTACCTCATTTTTTTGAAAGTTCCTGTCATAAATGACCGTCACTGTTACTGGCGACAGCAAGAAAACCACAAGCAATATGAGCAGAACAAGCAGGCATAAAAACATAATGAACAAGCCAAACACCACCATCCTTTATCAACCAACCAGTATGGACAACCGGCACATAAAATAAACCCGCATGCAAAGCAATGCGGGTTTACACATATAATGATTTCAGCGCTCCTCATCGAGCACGACAGCTGTATCACTGAACATATCATGGAAACCCTGCTTGCGCGGGTTAAAAGCCACAACTATGTATCCGAGCAGGAAAAACGCGGAGATATATCTTCCTATCCATTCCCTGAACAATAATGTCTTCCAGTCAAGCCGATCCTTCGCCAGGGAAATGACATGGAGCCCCATGACCACCTTTCCTAATGTTTGCGAAAATAGGAGCGTCATAACAAAGAAGTATCCGAAAAAGACGATGGAATCAATCACCGTGTATGGCGAGAGGATTCCGCTGCTGTCAATCGGTATCTCAAGCAATCGAAAAATCGGCTTAATGAAAAGCCGGCTAATGCTCCCGATAATCAGAATATCGATGAGGTAAGCCCAAAATCTCATCCAAAATCCGGCACGGCGCAAATTCTTAATCCCTTGATTAAAATCATCCGTGCATTGCATGCTCATGCCATCTTGCTTAGTTAAGCTATTTTCATGAGTATCCGTCATTCCCGTGCCCCCTTACTCTCCAGAATATAGATACATTAGCTGCGGAGATTGATTTTCGGTCATGATGCTTTTAAGAATGCTGGCCTCATCATTTCCGTCAACCCACTGCGCGAGCTTCAAATTCAGCATGGAACCAAAACCGATGGAATCCGTCAGCTTAACGACAGCGGCATCTGCCAGCTTCTCATTTTTCTTCATACCGGCAATTGCATCATCTAAATAGCCAAGCTCATCAACAAGATTCAGCTCCATCGCTTGGCGGCCATCATAGATTCGGCCATCCGCCACTTTCCGGACCTCCTCTTCAGACATTCCTCTTCCATCTGCTATGACATCGACAAATTGGCTATAAGAGTTATCCACGAGGGATTGCATGATGTTCTTCTCCTCATCAGTCATATCACGGAAGGAGTTCCCTATATCCTTGAACTCTCCACTCTTGATGGTGACCATCTCAATGCCATACTTTTCGGCAAACCCTTCAAAATTATAGCTTTGCATGATGACGCCTAGCGATCCTGTCAATGTCTCAGGGCTCGCATAGATTTGATCGGCTGGTGCTGAGACATAATAACCGCCAGAAGCGGCCATTGAGCCCATGGATACATAAACCGGTTTGCCTGTCTTTTTAATGGCCTGGATTTTCCGGTGGATTTCGGCACTCTCATGAACGCCTCCGCCCGGTGAGTTCACCTCGAGAATAAGGCCGCTAATCGTGTCGTCCATTGCAACCGTATCTAAATGATTCAGTAATGTTTGATGATGATATCCTTCCGACGACAGGAATGAGGAGGTATCTCCCGTATCCGCAATCGTCCCGTCAATATCCAGGACAACGATTTTTTGCTCATAATTACCTTCCTGGATTACTTCCTCTCCTGCTTCAAAAAGCTCAGTCATCGCTCCGTCATCTGTAGCCAGCAAGGAGATTGAATTCATTAAAATCGATGCGAAGAAAATAACTGCCGCGATTCCGAGTGCCAACCATCTTTTTTTGTTCACACATATTCCCCCAGTCGAAGTTTGAATCTTCCTATTTACCTGATAAAATTATTATAACATGCCGATGTTGGGCAAACTTGAATTTGCATAGAATTCTAGCATGTAATGCCTATAGGAGGTTTCGCGAATGGATAACCGCAAGAACATCTATTTTTATTACAAGAAAGACCAGGATATTCTCGAACGTATTGAAACCATTAAAGCAAGCACCGATAAGTATGGATTCAACACCGTGGAGAATCATGCAGAAGCGAATATCATTGTCAGCATCGGTGATGACGGCACATTCCTGCAAGCTGTCCGCAAAACGGATTTCAGAGAGGATTGCTTGTACGCCGGAATCTCTCTAGATGAGAAATTGAATATGTATTGTGATTTTTATATTGATGATACCGAGAAGATGGTCCAAGCCGTTACAACACCTGTCATTGAGGTAAGGAAATACCCAACTATCGAAGTGACGATTGATAATGAATACAGCTTTGATTGTTTGAACGAATGCTCCTTTCGTTCTTCCTTGATTAAGACCTTTGTCATTGAAGTCCATATTGACAACCAGCTGTTCGAGACTTTCCGAGGAGACGGAATGGTCATTGCTACCCCAACCGGTTCCACTGCCTATAATAAGTCCCTGAATGGCGCTGTCGTCGACCCAACATTGCATTGTATGCAGGTGAGTGAGATCGCATCCATGAATAATAATCATTACCGGACATTGGGCTCCTCCTTTATTCTAGGCAGTGACCGGACACTCTCCCTCCAGCTTTCAAAAACAGGGGATGATTATCCCATCATCGGAATGGACAATGAAGCCATGAGTATCCAGCATATTGAACGGCTTGATTTCCGTCTCAGCGGCCGTCATATCAAAACGGTCAAACTGCGTGATAATTCTTTCTGGGAAAAAGTGCAGCGCTCATTCCTGTAATGGGTTTGGATGACCAGGTGAAGGCTTTGGTTTCCTTCACCTGTTTTTACGTAAGTGATTTCTTCATTCTTCATAGATGCGAATAGAACATCCCCTCTTCAATAAAAAACAAGCTGACTCGAGAGCCCTGTTTATTCGGGACTTCGAGCCAGCTTTATTATTTATTACTCATTTATTACTCTTATTGGTTTCCAAGCTCCATTTTCCTCAGCTCAACACGCATAATCTTCCCTGAAATCGTTTTCGGGAGATCGTCGACAAACGCAATTTTGCGAGGGTATTTATAAGGAGCGGTCAATTCCTTCACATGATTTTGCAGCTCCTTAATCAGGTCATCTGACGGCTCTTTCGCATCTTCTTTCAGCACCACAAAAGCCTTGACGATTTGACCTCGCTCCTCATCAGGACTTGCCACTACCGCGCACTCCTTCACATCAGGATGCTTAACGAGCGCATCCTCCACTTCAAATGGCCCAATCGTATAGCCTGAGCTAATGATAATATCATCTCTGCGCCCTTCGAACCAGAAGTATCCGTCTACATCCTTCTTCGCCTTATCTCCCGTAATATAATAGTCACCCCTGAATTGCATGGCTGTTCTTTCGGGGTCCTTATAGTATTCCTTAAAAAGGGCCGGTGTCTCAACATGCACAGCAATATCCCCAGTCTCACCTGCAGGACACACCCTTCCTTCCTCATCGATGACCTCTACCCTATTTCCTGGTGTTGGTTTTCCCATCGAGCCTGGTTTAACATCCATGCCTTTCGTGACACCGACAAGGAGCGTATTCTCGGTCTGCCCATATCCGTCTCTGACCGTAACCCCAAAATGAGAGCGGAATGTATCAATGACTTCCCTGTTCAATGGCTCGCCCGCAGAAACAGCGCTATGAAGATGCTGCAGCTTATAATCCGCCAGATTATTAACCTTAGCCATTAAACGATATTCAGTCGGTGTGCAGCAGAGGACATTGATGGAATGGTCATCCAGAAGCTGCAGATATGCCTTTGGCTCAAACTTGCCGTGATAAACGAATCCCGTTGCTCCTGAGCCAAGGACAGACAAAAACGGGCTCCAAATCCATTTCTGCCAGCCTGGACCTGCCGTTGCCCAGACAACATCCTCTTCCTCAATGCACAGCCAATTGCTTGCTGCCGTTCTCAGGTGGGCATAAGCCCACCCATGGGTATGGACCACGCCCTTCGGCTGCCCTGTTGTACCTGATGTATAGGAGAGGAAAGCCATATCCTCACGCTTTGTCTTTGCCGTCTCAAGCTCATAATGAGCGTGCTGGATTTTCTCATCGAGGGGAATCCAGCCTTCCTCCTGGCCATTAATAATGAACTTATGTAGGGTTTCTTTAGGTGAGAGGCCTTGAAAGGTCTCCGTATATGGTTTATGTACGAGAACAGCCTTTGCTTCAGAATGATCGATTCTGTACTGCAAATCCTTCGTTCGCAGCATCTCTGAACATGGTATGACCACTAGTCCAATCTTTAAGGCAGCCAAATAAACCGTATAGGCTTCAACAAGCCTCGGCACCATGATAAGCATCTTGTCTCCCGCTTTGAGCCCCTCATCAAGGAATACGTTCGCTGTTTTATTAACTGTCCGCATGAGCTCTTTATATGTTATCTCTCTTTTTAAACCGCTTTCATTTCTCCATATAATCGCTTTTCTTCTTTCATATTTGGCAAACCGCTCAACTTCTGTTACTAAATTGTATTGCTCCGGTGCAATCAGGTTCTCGTTCATGTTCTCCACTCCCCTTAACAATTAATGGTAATCAATGCCATTATACATTATTTTTCCGAATATTTTCATTAATATAGTGGATTTATCCTCTTGCAGAGTACAGCAAAAAAAGAAAGCGGACTAAAAGTCCGCTTTCTGTAGCCAAGTGTATGAAATTATCTGGAGAATCCTCCACCCAATTGTTGCTCAGCCATTTGAACAAGGCGTTTTGTGATTTCTCCACCAACAGAACCGTTAGCACGAGAAGTTGTTTCTCCTCCAAGTTGTACTCCAAACTCGGAAGCAATTTCGTATTTCATTTGGTCAAGAGCTTGTTCTACTCCTGGTACCAAAAGATTGTTTGAGTTGTTTGACATGTGTTTTTCACCTCCTTGTGAGTATAGAGTGTGTAAAAACACATGCCGATATGCGAAACTCAATATGGTAATTGTTCACAAATTATTTAGAACAGCTCTTCTACTGCCTCAGCCTTCTTCTTATCCTTGCTGCTGAAGATAATTGTTTCGGTTTTCTCGACAGCTTCTTGAATATAAGGGTCGAAATCCGTGAAGGATTCGTAATGATTGACCTTCTCTCTTCTTGGCTTCGTCTTAGGATTCGCCGGTGTAAAGACTGTACAGCAGTCCTCAAATGGACGGATGGAAATGTCATGCGTGCCGATGCGTTCAGCAATCTCGATGATTTCCGTCTTGTCCATTGCTAAAAGCGGGCGGAGAATAGGCGTATTGGTCACCTCATTGATTGTATACATACTCTCCATAGTCTGGCTTGCGACCTGGCCTAAGCTCTCGCCTGTCACGATGGCCAGCGCTTTGCGCTGTTCCCGAATCGCATCAGTCACGCGCAGCATAAGCCTTCTTGTCGTTGTCATCGTGTAATTATCCGGTATTTGCTTTTGGATGAGCTTTTGAATCTCAGTAAACGGAACGACATGAAGCACCATCCGACCATTCACCTCGGATAATTTCTCCGCCAAGTCAATAACCTTCTGTTTGGATCGCTCACTCGTAAATGGCGGGCTATAGAAATGGACGCATTCGATTTCAACACCGCGTTTCATCGTTAAGAAGCCTGCCACAGGACTGTCAATACCGCCGCTCAGCATGAGCATTGCAGAGCCGCTAGAGCCGATTGGCAACCCCCCTGCTGCCGCAATTTTCTCTCCTGTAATATAAGCCGCATCCTTGCGCACTTCAACTCGAAGCTTAAGGTCTGGATTATGGACATCCACCTTTAAGCCTTCTTTGTGCTGCAGGCAGTATCCTCCAACGAGCCCGTTTAAGTCATAGGTTGAATACGGGAATGTCTTATCAGCTCGTTTGGCATCAATCTTGAATGTTGCAATATCGCGTGAAAGATGGTTGATATAGAACAGTGCTGATTCCTGGATAGCCGGAATCTCTTTTTCCACCTTCAACGCAGGGCTTAAGGATGAGATGCCGTATACTTTCTTCAAACGTTCGATCACTTCTTCGTGACCAGCGCCGTTCAAATGGATATACATGCGTTCATGCTGGGCCTCAATCCGTACATTCGGATAATCCATCAAGGCGTTTTTAACATTTTTCTTGAGCTGTGTAATAAAGCCCTTTCGGTTTCGCTTCTTCAAGGTTATTTCCCCGTAGCGAACGACGATATGGTCAAATTTAATCATCTTTTATTAACCTCACTTAACATTTGAATGGCCTTTTCCACTGCGGCAACGGCCTTGTCGATATCTGTTTTCTCCAAACCAAAATGAAGGCTGATTCGGATCGAGCTGCCGGCGATTTTCTCGCCCTTGCCCATTTGCAGCAATGTATGGCTTATTGATTTCTTTTTTGACGAGCATGCGCTGGTCGTCGAGACATAAATCTCCTCATCCTCAAGCGTGTGCACAAAAGCCTCTGACTTTAAGCCAGGTATAGAAAAATTAATGATATGCGGCGCGGCTCCTTCATATGGCGTATTAATGACTAGTCCATCAATTGTCGCTAAGCGCCGCATCGCATACCCATGCAGCTCCTTCATCTTTCCAAGACTGCTTTTGCTTTCCTCCGTTACAAGGCGCATCGCTTTTGCCAATGAAACGGCACCGGCAACACTCTCTGTCCCGCTCCTGAAGCCGGACTCCTGATTTCCTCCCGCTATAAGCGGAGAAAGTTTGACTCCGTCTCTCTTATAGAGAAGTCCGGTTCCTTTGAGTCCGTGTATTTTATGACCCGACAGTGAATAGAGGTCCACATGGGCATCAGCTAAAGAAAGGTCCACTTTACTGAAGCCTTGGACTCCATCCACATGGAAGAGGGTCTTCGGATATTGTTTCAGCAGCTTCCCTATCTCCTCGATTGGCTGAATGGATCCAGTTTCATTATTGATATGCATAATCGAAACGAGAATCGTATCTTCCCGTATCGCTTCCTTCAATTGTTTCACATTTACTCGTCCAAGTTCATCCACCGGGAGAAGGGTAATCTCAAATCCCAATTCCTTCAGCTGCTCTGTCGGATTGAGCACGGATGGGTGTTCAATGGAAGATGTGATGATGTGTTTTCCACGGCCTTGGTACTGCAAAGCCGCTCCTTTGATGGCAAGATTATTGCTTTCTGAACCCCCTGAAGTGAAAATAATCTCAACCGGATTCACTTTCAGGAGACTTGCCGCTTGTTCCCGGGCCTTCGCAAGCAATTGCTCGGCCTTTCCTCCGAAGCCATGAAGCGAAGAAGGATTTCCCCAAAAGCCAGTTGAAACCTTCATAAATGAATCCAGCACGGCTGGATACGGTTGTGTCGTTGCACTGTTGTCCAAATAAATCATTGGATTTCTCCTTCCCTAGCCTATCAATTAGAAAATGTAGCATAAACTTCCCGGTTTATAAAGCAGCAGATTTCAACTTAGCATTATTTTCTCACCTTTAATGACCGCTATCCAAAAGGAAAGACCAGTCCATGGTCAAATTGGACTGGTCTAATTAATTCACACGATGCTCTTGTTCCAGTAAATCCTGGATTTTCTTGAGCGAACCTGGCTCCACTTGTTCAATCGCGGTAGCTGCCTGCTCGAGCGCATCCTCATATTGATAATTGCGGAATTTCTTCTCAGCATCACTTAATGCGGCCGCAACGGACGGATATTGCCTTCTGTAGCGGTTTCCATATTGAATGACCTTCTCAGCAAGATGCACCTGCTCCGTCAAAT
>CAJGCH010000031.1 GCA_904501845.1 uncultured Bacillaceae bacterium
AATTCTCTCCAGCTCTGTCATAGCATTGCCGACCCAGTCAAGACCGCCGTTCTCATTATTCAGGGAGCCATAAGCATTGCTCAAGCTTTGGTGAACCTTCTCAAAATTGCTGAGCTTCTGTCTTTCCTCAAGCAATCGGTCTTCCTCATCAGGCTCAAGTTCCGCATTTTTGATCTCATTATATTGAAATTGGATCAAATCAAGCCGGTGGGCCATCGTTTGTTCATTTTCGCTCAGTTTCTTGAGCGACTGACTTGTTTCTTGGTATTGTTTATAATGCAGCCTATATTCATCAAGAGCCTCACTGATTTCAAATCCCCCGAACTCATCGAGAAGGGGAAGGTGAAAATCCGGGTCCATCAGCTCTTGATGCTCATGCTGCCCGTGGATATCAATGAGTTTGCGGCCAATTTCCCGCAAGGTTGAAATCGTGACCATCTTCCCATTAATGCGGCAAATGCTCTTGCCGGACATATACATGGCACGCTGAATGATGACAGCATTGTCTTCAGACTCAATCCCGAATTCCCTTGCTTTCAGGATGGCCGGGTGTGAACCGTCCGGTAGTTGAAAGAAGCCTTCGATTTCTGCTTTTTCTTCCCCATGACGGATAAATTCAGCAGACCCTCGCCCTCCCGCAAGTAATTGGATGGCATCAATAATAATTGATTTCCCTGCGCCAGTCTCTCCTGTCAAGACCGTCAGCCCTTGATTAAGGGGGATAGTCTGCTTCTCTATGATGGCGAAATTACGAATGGATAACTCCAATAACATATTTTCATCCCACTTTCTACAGCATATCTAAGAAACGTTCTGTTATAATCTCTGCCTGTTCCTTTTCGCGGCAAATTATCAAGCATGTATCATCCCCGCAAATTGTCCCGAGAATCTCTTCCCAGTCCAAATTATCGATAAGTGCTCCAATGGCTTGTGCATTGCCCGGCAAGGTTTTCATGACTAAAAGATTATCGGCAGAATCAATGCGAACGAAGGCATCCATCAGCGATCGTTTTAATTTTTGCAATGGATTGAAGCGCTGGTCAGCAGGCAGGCTGTATTTATAACGTCCATCCTGCATCGGCACCTTGGCTAAATGCAGCTCCTTAATATCTCTGGATACAGTTGCTTGGGTTACATTTACCCCTTCTGCACGCAAAATATCAACTAAATCATCTTGTGTCTCTATATTATTATTCGCAATAATATCACGGATTTTTATATGTCTTTGTCCTTTATTCATGGTTTTGACACCCCTCATTATACGTTGATCTATGGATTCACCTTAATGTTAGCGGATTTTGTCGCAAATGTACATGTATTTTTATGCATACACTGCATATAGCGTAAACCCCCGCGGCAATGCGCCGGCGGGGGTTTATAGCATTATATTAGGCTTCTTCACTCTTCGCCTTCAGTGTCAGATGTGCTTCCTCCACTACTTTAGTTAAATCCACATGAGAGCGCATAGCATTTGCATCCTGACCTTCTTTCGGCCAATAAAGATGGAATAAGAACTCTATATTTCCGTCACCGCCAGTGATAGGACTGAAGGTCGCATCCTTTAGAATAAAGCCTTCTCCCTCAGCAAAATCACGCATATTCTCGACAACCTGCAGGTGAACCTTTTTGTCACGAACGATTCCCTTCTTCCCTACTTGCTCACGGCCTGCTTCAAATTGCGGCTTCACAAGGCAGACCACATCGCCCCCCGGAACAAGGATTTTCTTGAGCGCAGGGAGAATGAGCCTGAGGGAGATAAATGAAACATCGATGGAGGCGAATTCCGGCATTCCTTCTGTGAAGTCCTCTGGGACAGAATGGCGGAAATTTGTTCTTTCCATGACGATGACACGCTCATCATTGCGAAGCTTCCAGGCAAGCTGATTATAGCCAACATCGACCGCATAGGATTTTCTTGCGCCATTTTGAAGAGCACAATCGGTGAAACCTCCAGTAGAGGATCCTATATCAATCATCAACTTATCCTTTACAGATAGATTAAATTCAGACAAAGCCTTTTCAAGCTTGAATCCGCCTCTAGATACATAGGGCATGACCTGCCCCTTTATGGTAAGAGGAGCATCTTGAGCAATCTTTTCTCCCGGCTTATCCATCCGAAGCTCATTTGAATAGACCAATCCGGCCATGACTGCCCGCTTTGCCTTTTCCCTTGTTTCTGCAAGTCCTCTTTCTACTAATAAAACATCAATTCGCTCTTTTTTCATTTTTTAATACGCCTTTTTCGTTACTTTATAAGTCATCTTCGTTAAATTTTCTACTGCCGCTTCCGTTGTTAAATGAATATCGGCAAGAAGCTTACTCACACTGCCGTGCTCGATAAACTCATCCGGGATTCCCATACGCTTAATATACGCTTGTGAGAAGCCCTGTTCCTCGGCAAACTCTAATACGGCACTGCCGAATCCGCCCTCTAGGACAGCCTCCTCAATTGTTAGGATTGGTAAATTGGATGTCATGATTTCAGATAGCATCGCTGCATCGAGCGGTTTAATGAAGCGGGCATTAACAACCTTTACTTGAATCCCCTTCTCCGCCATCACTTTGGCCGCATCAAGCGCCATTGGGATAGTTGTCCCAAATGTAAGAATAACCGCATCATTTCCTTCACGAAGTACTTCCCATGTCCCGATTGGGATGGTTTTCAATTCTTCGTCCATTCTAACACCAAGACCATTGCCTCTTGGGAAACGCATCGCGATTGGACCGTCATCATATTTAACGGCTGTATTGACCATATGTTGCCCTTCATTCTCATCTTTAGGCATCATAAGTACGAGGTTCGGCATCGAGCGCAGGAAGGAAATATCAAATACCCCTTGATGCGTCTCACCGTCTGCACCGACAAGACCAGCACGATCAATACCGACAAAGACATTTAAATTCTGTCGGCAAATATCGTGAAGCATCTGATCATAAGCCCGTTGCAGGAAAGTAGAATAGATGGCAAGGAAAGGCTTCATTCCCTGGGTAGCAAGGCCCGCCGCAACCGTTGTAGCGTGCTGCTCAGCTATACCAACATCAAACATTCTGTCCGGGAATTCACTCGCAAAGCCAAGCAATTTGGAACCGACCGGCATTGCCGGAGTGATGGCAACAATGCGGTCATCCTCCCGTGCAAGACGTCTGACCGTTTCACTGACAAGTGCACTCCAGGCAGGCGGTGCATTCAATTCCTTGATGATATCCCCTGTTTCAATCTTATATGGACCTGTCCCATGCCATGTCCCTACGGCATCCGTTTCAGCCGGGTCATAGCCCTTTCCTTTTTTCGTGATAACGTGAAGGAGCACAGGACCCTTTGTCTTTTTAGCATATTTTAGGTTTTCAGATAATTCCTCGAAATTGTGGCCATCAACAGGACCCAAGTAAGTAAAGCCGAGCTCCTCAAAAAACATGCCGCTTACGACAAGATACTTCAGCGAATCCTTTACCCGTTCAGCCGTTGTTGCGAGTTTGCCTCCAACTGCCGGGATTTTCTTAAGGAGAAATTCAAGCTCGTCCTTCACATAATTATACTTTCCAGCTGTTCTCATCCGTCCAAGGATTGAATGGAGAGCGCCGACATTCGGGGCGATGGACATCTCGTTATCATTCAAGACGACAATCATATCCTTCTTCTCGTGCCCAATATGATTCAATGCTTCTAACGCCATGCCTCCGGTCAGAGCTCCATCGCCGATAATCGGTACGATATAGCTCTTTTCTTTTTTCAAGTCACGGGCAATCGCCATTCCCATCGCCGCTGATAGGGAAGTAGAACTATGACCGGTTTCCCAAACATCATGCTTGCTTTCATTCATCTTCGGGAAACCGCATAACCCCTTATGCTGACGGAGTGTATCAAACTGGCACGCACGCCCGGTCAGTATTTTATGAACATAGGATTGATGACCGACATCCCATAAAAGTTTATCCTTCGGGCTGTTAAATTCTTTATGAAGGGCAATGGTAAGCTCAACTACCCCGAGATTCGGGCCGATATGACCCCCTGTCTTTGACAGCTGTTCAATCAAAAATGTTCTGATATCCTGTGACAACGCCTCAAGTTCTGCGTTTGTCATCTTCTTTAAAAAAGATGGGTCATTTATAGACAATAGATCCAAGAGGATCACTCACTTTCGTTTCGTATTCTTTTGAGCCAATTTGCCCCTATTTTCTTTTATTATAACAATTTGAAAGTTTCGCTCAAGAAAGGATAACATTTTGCCGACGCCAAAAATGATGTCCTTGGAATTCTGGATGGCGAATGTTTTTCCCATTGCTTTGCCCCCGACTGTTAATGCTGCGATTGTACTCGTCAACACAATGGAGCTGATGCTCTCGAACGGGGATGCTTCTCCCCATTGAAAATGAAGGGCCAACTGCGTGATAACGAGTGCAGCAGCCGTCCCGCTGACAATCCCTGATATATCACCAATCACATCATTGCAGAAGCTCGCGAATCGGTCCGCGTTCCGGATGATTCGAATGGAATGCTTCGCCCCATGAATCCGCTTAGATGCCATTGCATGAAAGGGCGTTTCATCTGCGGCTGTTGCTGCAATTCCAATCATATCAAAGAATATGCCAATTAGTACAATGACAAGTACAATCGCAAGACCAACACTGGTGCTCACTCCCTTTAAAGAGAGCGTGGAGGCAACAGTAAATATGGCCGCTAATATAAATGTAATGATCGAAATCGTAATTGTCCATCTCGCTGTCTTTTTTATCGTTTCTCTCATCTTGAACGTATGACACATCCTGTATGTAAAATAAAGCTTGCTAAGCGCAAGCTTTTGTTCTTTTCCTATAGCTTCGAGTGGCCATATATAGAGTTAATTTTACGGCTTAGGTCCAGTAGGATTTCCCAATCAGCTGCCGAATGTCGCCATCTCGGCGGTTTCCCTTTAAAGCCGACTCAACCTCGTCTCCGAAAGTTGGACTGGATTGCCACTTAGTCCGCACCTTAATCCTCTATATACGTCATATGTCCGAACAGTCTAGGAGATTTCCCCGGCAGCCTTTAACCAATTCCTTAGCCTCTTTTGCAAAGCAGATTTCATGCATGACAGACCAGCAGATATATCAATGGCCAACTGATGTATATGCCAAGTACGCAATCCCCTCAAACTTCACTCAAGGCAGGCTACGCTGCATGCAGTTTCCTGGTATGCAGGTTTTTCAATATTCTCCCGAACTTAGGGGGAATAAAGCCTCCGCGGAATCAGGGTCAACGCCCACATGCCATTGTGGATCGCCCTAATTCCTTACTCCCTGAACCGACCCAGAGCTGGGCGCCCCGAGCCAATCCAACGAACTTCATCGATGTGCCCTCTAGTGAATTTTTAGCCTCACCCTCCAGAATGGTAGACCGACTAGAATACTGCACCACTCGAAATGTAAAATTAGTATAGCATAACGGCCATATGTGCCGTAAGTGGATGTCAGTGGAAAAACTGGGCAATCAATGGTCCCTCTTCGCAACTAGTTCAATCATTTCTGTTAATATATCTTGCTGGAAATCTGTCTGCAAGAGCGCTTCCTTTGCAAGGTGCACATGAGTGCTTAGCTTATCCTTAGCTCCGTCAAGAGACAAAAGGGCTGGATAGGTACTTTTGTGATTCGTTTCATCACTGCCAATCGGCTTCCCTATCTTTATTTCGCTGCCCTCAATGTCAAGGATGTCATCCCTGATTTGAAAGGCAAGCCCTAAATGGTAAGCATATTCCCTCAAGTGCTTCCTTTTTTCCTCATCTGCACCAGCTAATATCGCTCCGGCCAGAATACTATAGGACAAGAGCTTTCCGGTCTTATGAACATGAATATATTCAAGCTCTGACAAATGCAGGTCCCGATGCTCCCCTTCCATATCTGCTACCTGTCCGCCGACCATTCCCTCAGCACCTGCAGCCTTTGAAAGCTCTGCAACTAATTCAATGGCAACTTTAGGATTCAAGCGGGCTTGTTCTTGGTTGGCGATTACTCCAAAGGCAAGCGTCAATAACCCATCCCCTGCCAGAATGGCTGTTGCCTCTCCAAATACTTTATGATTTGTCGGCTTCCCTCTGCGCAAATCATCGTCATCCATACTCGGAAGATCGTCATGAATTAATGAATAGGTATGGATCATCTCAATGGCACATGCTGTATCAAGTCCAATGTGCGGGTCTTTGCCGAAAGCGCGCAATACCGCAAGAACGAGGAGCGGACGAAGCCTTTTCCCTCCCGCCTCCAATGAATAGCTCATCGCAGACTTCAGGCTGCCCGGTGTATCTAACCCAGCAACGATTTCCATCATTCTGTCTTCGATCTTCCGCTTATATTCTTGTGAGAAGGCCTCTAATAGGACTGCCACTCCTATTCCTCCTCTTCAATCGAGAATGGTTTAAGAGCATCGTCTTTCATAATAAGTGTAAGCTGCTCCTCTGCGGTCTTTAGTTTATCATGGCACCATTTGGATAATTCCATTCCTTCTTTGTAAAGATTAATGGACTCCTCAAGCGGGACCTCTCCATCCTCTAAACGTCCAACGATGCTTTCAAGTTTTTCCATCGCTTCCTCGAATGTTATATTTGATTGCTCCTTAGTCATTGGAATCACTCTCCTTAATCTCATTCACAGTACAATCAAGCTTCCCATCCTGTATGACGACGGTTAATCGGTCGCCTGCCTTAACCGATTCCCGTGATTTAACCAGTTGGTCTTCTTCGTTATAGACAAGGCCAAAGCCTTTCTCCATGATTCCGAGCGGACTCACGGCCTTTAAAAGGGACACGTGGTTCAAATAAGCCTGCTGCTTATTTTTGATAATAGCTGCTTGGGCCCTTGTCATACGGCTTTGCATCTGCTCGATATCAGCTGATTTTTTGGCTATCGTGCTGAGGGGATTATGGCGCTCTATCATCTTCGCAAGATGGCCGAGCTTGTCCCCTTTCCGCTCGAAATAAAGCGTGCTGTTGCGGGCAATCCGTTCTGTCACACGGTCCAGCTGCTCCATCTTTTGCTGGTAAAGCAAATGCGGATATTTAAACGCATATGATTTCTCAATGGATTGGAGCCGTTTTCTTTCATTCTCAATGCGCTGTGTTGTATAGCGGCTGATTTTGGCTTCCATCATCTTGATTTTTTCCGCAATATCACTTACCTTAGGGGCCGCCATTTCAGCTGCTCCCGTTGGCGTTGGTGCCCTTAAATCTGCAACGAAGTCACTGATAGTTGTATCGGTTTCATGCCCGACGGCAGAAATAACCGGTATTCTCGAGTTATAGATAGCACGGGCTACAGGCTCCTCATTAAAGGCCCAAAGCTCCTCAATTGACCCGCCGCCGCGTCCGATGATCAAGACATCAATCGGGTGTTCATTGGCAGCTTCAATTGCGCCAACAATCGACGGGGCTGCCTGCTTCCCTTGCACTAGCGCAGGAAAAATCAGGACCTCCCCGATTGGGTATCGCCTCTTTAAAGTGGTGATGATATCTCGTATCGCCGCTCCGGTCGGAGAGGTTATCACCCCTATTTTGGCTGGAAACGCAGGAATTGGGCGCTTGTGCCGAGTATCGAAAAGGCCTTCCTGTTCAAGCTTTTTCTTCAACTGTTCATAAGCAATAAATAGTTCACCAATCCCGTCAGGCATCATTTCTTTTATGTACATTTGATAGCCGCCGGTCGGCTCGTATACACGGACCTCCCCGCGCAGCAGCACCTTCATCCCATTCTCAGGGTCAAATGCAAGCCCTCTTGCGGATTGAGCGAACATGACCGCATTTATACGCGATTTCTCATCCTTCAAGGTCAGGTACATATGTCCGCTGGAATGCCTTTTGAAGTTTGAGATTTCCCCTTTCAGGTAAATATTGTCCAAGTTGGGGTCTGCATCAAACTTGCGCTTAATGTATTTCGTGAGGGCGGCCACTGTTAAATATTGATTTTTGTCCATTGGCATGGCCTCCTTGGCATTGTATTTATCCATAGAAAAAAGCTGCCGCAAATCTTATTATAGCAATTTTCGGCAGCTCATGAGGGAACATAAGATTGGGTTATTATTGCTTATTAGCCATCTTCGCTGCTAGAACCGTATTATACATCAGCATCGTGATGGTCATCGGCCCAACACCGCCTGGCACAGGTGTTATATAGGAGGCTTTCGGCGCAACATCGTCAAAATCGACATCACCGCATAGCTTGTTATTCTCATCACGATTCATGCCGACATCAATGACGATAGCTCCTTTTTTGACATCATCTGCTTTTATCATTTTTGCAACTCCGACAGCGGCAATCAAAATATCAGCCTGTGCCGTGTAGGCTCTCAAATCTTTCGTCTTGGAATGACAATACGTGACGGTCGCGTCCTCATTAAGGAACAGCTGTCCTACCGGCTTTCCGACAATATTGCTTCGGCCAATGACGACGACATGCTTTCCTTTAATATCGATTCCTGTATCCTTCACCATCTTCAAAATGCCAAATGGCGTGCATGGCAAAAGGGCCTCTTGTTTTGTCATCATACGGCCGATATTGATTGGATGAAAGCCATCAACATCCTTGGCAGGGTGAATTGTCTCAATGACCCGCTTCTCATTGATGTGTTTTGGCAATGGCAATTGAACTAATATGCCGTTGATCTTTGAATCGGCATTTAAGTCATGCAGCCGGCCTAGTAATTCCTCTTCTGCGACATCGGCAGGCAGCTTAATCAGCTCCGAATAAATCCCAAGCTGTTCACAGGCCCGCTCTTTGTTCCTTACATATGTATGAGAAGCTTGGTCATCTCCAACTAATATAACTGCAAGCCCGGGGGTCACCCCTTTGCCCTTCAGGTCTTGAACCTCATTGGCAATTCCCTCTCTAATTGAGGCTGATATGGCTTTTCCGTCTAATAAGTTTGCTGACATGACTCTTGCTCCCCCTTATTGCATAGCTCTATTTATGACAAGCTTTATAGTGAATTCTTAATCTTAGATAAAACAGCATTCACAAATTTTGGTGATTGGTCGTCTCCAAATAGCTTAGCCAATTCAATGGCTTCATTGATGGCAGCGTTTTGCGGAACATCCTTGCTGTATAAAAGCTCAAAGGTTGTCAATCGCAGGATATTGCGGTCAATATTCGATAAACGGTCAAGCCTCCAGTTTTCCAAGTTGGACTCGATCTTCCGGTCCACCTCTTCTGCATGGTCAGTTACCCCGTCCACCAATTCCATTAAGTAAGCATCTGCTTCTTCAGATTCCTCGATTACATGCTCTAGTGCAGTTTCTTTTTCGACTTTCCCTACATCTATTTGAAAAAGAGCTTGAAGAGCTTTTTCTCTAGCCTCTCTGCGTTTCATGAATTATTATTACTCCTTTGTCTAAAAATGCGAGACAGTCTGCTCGCACTTCATTTCATATATGAAGATAATAACACATCATGTCGTTGAAAGGTAGTGCGTGGACATCTTTTTGGAAATTGCTGCATTGCCCTCGCATTTGTTAAGAGCTCACTGATTCCCATAAACATAATAAGAGACCATGTCCCGTCAGGTCCATGGTCTCTTATTATGTGTTTTTACAATTGTCCTTCAACTTCTGTTTCAGCTTTAGCCGTTTCAAATTGAACGCCGACAATATGAATATTCACTTCAGTTGCGTCAAGCGCCGTCATATTAAGTAACGTTTGGCGGATATTGTCCTGTGCTTCCTGTGCAACCTTCGGAATGGAGATCCCGAATTTCACGAGGCAATACACATCTATCTTAATGCCATCTTCGCTAAGCTCAACCTTAACACCTTTACCGTGGTTTTTCTTTCCTAGCTTTTCGACAACGCCTGATGCGAAATTCCCTCTCATTTGTGCGATTCCTTCGACTTCTGAAGCAGCCAAACCAGCGATTACTTCAATGACTTCCGGAGCAATTTCAACCTTGCCTAAACCGCCATCATATCCATCCATTTCCAATGCGTGATTCTCATTCATGTCTAACACCTCCAAATCATCTACTCTATTATGAGTTCATCACGTCGTAAGTTTCAAGGAATTTCGTATTAAAGTCACCTGAAACAAACACATCATGATTTAATAATTTTAAATGAAAAGGGATTGTGGTATCAATACCTTTTACGACAAACTCGTCCAAGGCTCTCTTCATTTTCTTGACGGCTTCTTCACGTGTTGGGGCATGCACAATCAATTTGGCGACCATGGAATCATAGAATGGCGGGATGGAATAGCCGGTATATACGGCTGAGTCAACTCGTACGCCAAAGCCTCCTGGAGGAAGGTACATATCAACCTTTCCTGCTGATGGCATGAACTTCTTCTCCGGGTTCTCTGCATTGATGCGGCATTCGATTGCCCATCCGTTCAACTGAACATCCTCCTGCCGAAGCGACAATTCTTTCCCTGAAGCTACGAGAATCTGTTCCTTAATAAGATCAATACCAGTCACCATCTCTGTCACAGGATGCTCAACCTGAATGCGGGTATTCATTTCCATAAAGTAAAATTTACGATTTACATGATCATATATAAATTCAACGGTCCCAGCGCCTGAATATTGAACTGCCTTTGCTGCCGTGACAGCAGCCTGTCCCATCTCTTCGCGCATCTCGCTGTCGATAGCCGGGGAAGGCGTTTCTTCAAGCAATTTCTGAAGCCGCCTTTGGATTGAACAATCACGCTCTCCAAGATGAATGACATTGCCGTAATTATCACCAAGCACCTGAATTTCCACATGGCGGAAATCCTCAATGAATTTCTCTAAATAAACGCCCGGATTTCCAAAGGCCGTGGCAGCTTCTTGTCTCGTGATCCGATACCCTTTTCTGAGCTCTTCCACGTTTTTCGCCACCCTGATGCCCTTGCCTCCGCCGCCGGCTGTCGCTTTAATGATTACTGGATAACCGATTTTCTCTGCGGTATCGACGGCAGTCTCTTCATCAGGAACGATTCCCCTTGATCCTGGAACGATCGGCACGCCTGCCTCCCGCATTGTTTCCCGGGCAACGTCCTTTGTCCCCATCTTCGAGATGGCCTCTGATGACGGCCCAATAAAGGTCAAATGGCAATCCTCACACATATCTGCGAAGTCTGCATTCTCTGCCAGAAAGCCATAGCCGGGGTGAATGGCATCACAGTCTGTCAGCTTAGCCAGGCTGATAATATTGGCTGTATTTAAATAGCTGTCTTTCGAGGTCGTCGGCCCTATGCAATAGGCTTCATCTGCCAGCTGCACATGCAAAGCGGTCTTGTCCGCCTCCGAATAAACGGCAACCGTTTCAATATCCATCTCTTTACACGCCCGAATGATTCGCACGGCTATTTCGCCCCGATTGGCAATTAGAACTTTCTTGATCATTTTGTTCTTCCTCCTATTCGGGTTTCACCAAAAATAAAGGCTGTCCGTATTCAACCAATTGTCCATCCTCAACAAGGATTTCGACAATCTCACCGGATACTTCTGCTTCAATCTCATTAAACAATTTCATTGCCTCTACGATACAAACAACTGATTCTTGCCCTACTCTGTCTCCAACCTTCACAAATGGGTCGTCATCAGGTGAGGATGCTTTATAAAAGGTTCCCACCATAGGGGAGGTAATTTTCTGATAGCTTGTCTCCTCTTTAGGAGCCTTCGGTTCGCTAGGCTGAGCTGGTGCCGTCTCTGCGGCAGGAATCGGAGCAGACTTAGGTTCCTCTGCAATAGCCGGCGCTTTCACGGCTTCTTGAACTGCTGGTGCTGGTGCCACAGGCTCAAGGCTTCCCGTTGCCATTCCTCTTTTAATTTCGAGTCTGGTTCCCTCTTTCTCAAAGACAAATTCCCCAATGCTCGTTTGATCGATTAATTTAATGATTTCTCGTATTTCCTGTACCTTCATCAGGAATCAGCCCTCCTAGTATTCAAAAATAATTTGCAAAAGCTCAAATATGTAAAAAATACCACATAAGATTATCATAATATTTTTTGGCAAAAAAGTGAATGATTAACATCTTCTATACCAGAATGCCGCAAATTCCCCCACCCTATAAAAGTCTCTTTTTTATATATAAATATAATTATTAACAATTATTTGTTAAATTAGATAAAGTTTTTATCCAGATTATTGATTTATTTAAATAATTTTAAATTTTATAAAAATTTATTCGTTCACTGAATCAATAAACAGCTTTTCTTTTCTCAGAAAAACAGTTTTGACGAGATGATGAGGTTTGGCTTGTTTATATTTTGGAGCGTCCTCTAATTAAAGAGAGTTTCTTCCCCCTAATAAATCCACCATCAAAAAAACAGATCGAAAAACCGAATCGGCCTTCCCACCTGTCTCGTTCATTGCGATAACACTCATTATTTTTCTGGCTGAAACTCCACTGCCACGGCATTGGTCTTCCCAATCTCCTTGGTGACCATTTGGATGATCTTGTTGGCAGCCTCAGGATTTGGTTTTTCCGCTTTGACGGTGATTTGGATTTGATGGTTATCCGCTCTCACCAATGCATCCTTATAGCCTAGTGCGATGATCATGGATTCAAGCATATCCTCCTTCGTGGATAGTTCATCGAGCTGTTCGATTTGCTCATGCGCATCTACCCGTTCTTCCTCTGACAACTCGCTGGAGGCTACCTTTGCTGTAAGCTCTTCTTTCTCTTTGCTTCTTACGTCATTCAAATCCATACGCATTGCTTCAAAGGCTGAGTCGCTCGTTTCATTGGACACCACTGTGGATTGATCGGCATTGCCGGAATCGCCGCCATTTCCTGATTCTGTCTCCTGATTGACGGTTGTTTCCTGCGGGGAAGTAATGTAATAGACACTTAAGACAGCCACCAAGCTTAACATTGTTAATAACCACACTGTTTGTTTTCTAAGCAACATGGATATTCCTCCTCTTTTCTAATTATTTTTTGGCACTGACAGCAACCCGATGACTCGGTACATCAAGCACTCGTGTGACAGCCTCTACGATTTCTTTTTTAACACTCATATTGCCTGCTCCCTTTGCGACGATCAGGACTCCTCTTATAGTTGGCTTCTTCGTTTGCTGGATAAGCGGCACTTCCTTGTCCCCTTCCCGGATGACGACTACTTTCTCATCGGTTGAGAAGTCCTCTACCTTTCTCTCCCCGCCGTCACGGTCCGTTTCCTCGGTGATTTGATGCTGGGATACGGCGTTTTTTTCATATACCTTCTCCTCCGTCGAATCCACATTGACAATTACCGACACATCAGAGACCCCGCTCATCGTCTCGAGGGTATCCTTCAGTTCGCTTTCGTATGCTTTCTCAATGGAGGCAATGGTGCCAGCTTTTTTGGAACCAGCAGAACCAAATGTTTCGGCCGCCTCCTTGTTCACGTCCTTGCTTGCCGTCTCAAAAACAGCATTGGTCGTATTCTCTGTTTCATCCCCCCTGTTGATAAACAGGCTGCTGATCATGAGCAGGATACCGGCAAGGAACAGGATGGCTATGTTTCGATAAGGCGGCTTTTTTCCGTCTCCATCCTGCTTTATAAACATTCCTTTGAGCTTGTTCAACCTTTCTTTATTCAAAGCCCATCACCCCCTTCATTGATTTCAATTATGAGTTTGCTGCTGGTAATTCCCCATGTCTCCGACAAGATTTCCTGTATCTGGGGTGAAGGCGCGGTCAGGAGAGATTGTTGTTCCTCTAAGTCGATGTCAACCCTCTCAACAGGTTGTACACCCTCCACTTCTTCCTCGCTTTTTTCTACGAGGGTAACATGAATGGATTCGATGTTTTCTTCCTTCATCTCGCCATTTGGATTGATGAGCCGGATCTCCACATCGCGGATTTCATACCCACTCCTTTCCATCAGCTCCTTTTCTGCTTCATTTTTTAGTTGGACAGCCATCTGTTCCAATATATATGCTTGTTGTGTCTCTACTATTTCTTTTTTCTTCGTTTCCATTGAATTTTCCATCGCTTGGCCGCCCCAGACCCCATTTGTCATGATCTTATGCTGGAGATTGCTCGCAAAATCCTCCTTGAACAGGGAGAGGATTGGTGTAAGAAAGATGGCAGTCAGCAATAATCCAATCACGAGCTTCGTGTATTTCTGCATCGATGAATTAGGGATGAGCATGTCCAACACAATGGCAAATAAGATGAAGACAATGATATTGGTCACCCATGTTGTCAAAAAAGACATGAATTACTCCCCCTATCGAACCATCATAGTAACGTTTCCTGCAGCGACGATAACCGTTACGGTCAAAAAGAACATCAAGCTGACAATGGCGAGTGCGGCAAATACATAAATAATATTCTTGCCGATGATATCCAGACATTTAATGATAGGACCAGCCCCGAGCGGCTGCAAAATGGCTGCTGCAATCTTATAGACCAATGCGATCAAAAGGATTTTAAGGGCGGGAAATGCAGTCATAATCAAGAGCATGACCACACCGGCTATGCCGACAGTGTTCTTTAACAGCAGCGAGGCACCGATAACCGTATCAGCTGCATCAGTGAACATTCTCCCAACGACTGGGATGAAATTTCCTGCCAAGAATTTCGCGGTACGAATCCCGATTCCATCCGCGACTGCTGTTGAGATTCCCTGAACGGAAATCACTCCAAGAAAGATCGTCATAAATATTCCTAATAAACCAATGCTCCATGTCCGTAACAATCCAGCCAGCTGAGTCACTTTATAATGCTCAGAGAGCATGCTCACAATGCTCAGCAAGGTTGAGAGAAACAAAAGCGGAAGAACGATATACTCAATCAGCGCCCCGCTCGTGTTCATCAAAAACAGGAGCATCGGATGAAAGAAGGCGGCTGAAAGGGCACCTCCAGAGCTCGCAATCAGTGCCAGCAGAAGCGGAACGAGTGCAATCAGAAAATCTGTAATTTGCGAGATGGTTGATGTCACATAATTCACCGCGACATAAAAGCTGTTAAGCGCGATGATCATTAATACCATGAAGACAATCGAGTTAGCCACCTTGCTGACGGAAGTTTTCTCAAACGTGCTTTGCAAGGATTGGAGGAAAACGCTAAACACCGTGAGTAAAATCAAAGTTCCAAGCAATTTTCCATTAGCAATCAGCTCATGGAAGATAAATTGAATGATCCCTGAAAGCCACTCTTTGAAGGAGAATTTCTTCTCCCCGCTGATGAAATCTACGAAACTGCCTTTTTGGGATTCTGGAAGAAAGCCGCCGTATTGATCATAGACGGAATCCCAAAACTGCTTCAGGTCATCGAGAGGGATATCCTCCACGCCAAACGTTTCAACTACTGCCTCCTCTTGAGTGTGTACATTTGTCGTCCCCGGGGCAGCCAACACTTGCTGGCTATGGCTGCAAAGAAATAGAAGGATGAAGAGTAGAATGCTTGTCCGCATATATTGCTTCATAAAATAGTCAGCCCCTTTGATTGCTTTCCCAATCCGGGAGTTAATTCGGGATCATTTGGATGACACTTTCAATGATGACGCTCAAGATTGGAATAGCCATTGTGAGGATAAGAATCTTGCCTGCCAATTCGATTTTCGAGGCAATCGCTCCCATCCCAGCATCCTTCGTGATTTGAGACGTAAACTCCGCGATATAGGCAATGCCGATAATCTTCAGCACCGTCGATAAATACACCATATTCACATTGGCATTTGTGGCCAATTGCTGAATCATTTGAATGATTTCATAGATCTTGTCGACCAGGAATAGAAAAATGGAGCTTCCAACAAAGACAACAAGCAAAAAGGCGAGATTCGGCTTCTGTTCCTTTATAATCATGGCAAGGAACGCCCCAATCAGGGCAACACCGGTTATTTGCAGCATTTCGATGGCTCATCACCCCTGGCTTCTATTGAAATAAGAAAACGGATTTGATCCGGTCAATCAGCTGCCCCACAACCTGGGCAACATTGAACAGGATATAAATGAAACTGACCAGGATCACCCACTGAGAATACTCCTTCTTGCCAACTTGATCGAGAATTGTATGAATGAAAGCCACAATCAATCCAACACCCGCGATTTTAAAAATAATATCGATATCGATGCCCATTCCGCTCATTCCCCCTATTGATCACAACAAAAGAATCGTAATTAAAAGACCGGAGAAGAACCCGAGGCTTTTAACCATCTTGTCGTATTTATTTTGCTTATCAAGTGCCAACAGCTCCTCACGCTCCAGATGCTTCAATGTCAGCTGAATTTGCTTTTGCTGAGTATCACGGTCATGTTTGCCAAGTGTCTCTCCAAACTGCAGGAGGATTTCTGCCTCTTTCTCCTCTAACTCTGTCAGTTTCCTCATTTCCTCTACACTTTTTCTCCAAGCATTTGTGACGGTCTGATTTTCCTCATCCAGGTAATCAGCGAATAACCTAAAGCCCTCCCTGATTGGCTCAGGAATTTGCTTCGCTAGTTTCAGCACCGCTTCCTTAAGCGGCATATGACCATACATGATTTCAGCCTCCAAAATTTGCAGAGCTGCCCGTATATCCCGAATCTGCTTCGGCCGGGCAATTAACCGCTTAGAGAAATCCCAGCCTATCCAGGTGGTCGAGAAGATAATCAGCACAGCACCCAGTAATTTAATCATGTCCTCACTCTTTCCTCGTCATAAAGAATCTTTCCGGCTCCATCCCTGACCTTTGCTACACATCCGGGCTTGTCTATCCTTTCAAGCTCAATGAACCGCTCAAAACGCGCTTCTGTCACAATTGCCTTCATGATGGGCCTTGACAGGATATCCTCCAAGCTATGTCCATGCGCAGTGATAAAGAGTGCCGCACCGGCATTGACAGCTTCCATTACAGCGTCTTTATCCTCGTTTCTTCCAATCTCATCAGCGACCAGAATATCCGGGCTCATGGAGCGGATCATCATCATCATCCCTTCGGCTTTCGGGCATGAATCAAGCACGTCCACCCTAATTCCGAAATCCATCTGCGGGACTCCATTAACACATCCGGCAATCTCTGAACGTTCATCAATGATCCCTACTTTTTGCGGATCGATTCCTTTGCGTTCCATCCCTGATGAAGCCACCCGTGCCAAGTCTCTCAAAAAGGTCGTCTTTCCAGATTGAGGCGGCCCGATGACAAGAGTTGACAGCCACCGTCCTTGATACAAATAAGGAATCCAGCCCTCTGTCAGGCCCTTCTTCTGCCTTGCAACCCGAATATTAAAAAAGGTGACCTCTCTTATCCCTTTCACACAGCCATTTTCCAAAATCACCTTTCCAGCTATTCCAACCCGGTGTCCGCCCTTAATCGTGATGTAGCCCCTTCTCAGTTCCTCATCAAGCATATAGAAGGAGAATTGACTAATCTTATTCATGAAGATTTCAGCTTCCTCCCGGACAATTGGCCTTATCCCATAATGAACGCGCCGGCCTGCCATCACTTCTAGCGGCCTCCCGACGCGGATGCGGAT
>CAJGCH010000032.1 GCA_904501845.1 uncultured Bacillaceae bacterium
GAATAATATCGATAACCCGCATAAAGATCTGCGCAGAGCAAGAGCATGTGCTCAAAGCATCATCCCGACCTCAACGGGTGCTGCCAGGGCTTTATCGCTCGTTCTTCCGCAATTAAAGGGCAAGCTCCACGGAACGGCGCTTCGTGTGCCGACTCCGAATGTATCTCTAGTGGACTTGGTTGTTGACCTGAAAACGCCAGTTACAGCTGATGATGTCAATCGAGCATTGAAGAATGCAGCGACTGGGAAACTCGCCGGTATTATGGAGGTATGTGATGAGCCGCTCGTATCCGTCGATTTCACCACCAATCCGCATTCTACCATCATCGACAGCCTTTCAACGATGGTCATCGGTGAACAAAAGGTCAAAGTGCTAGCTTGGTATGATAATGAATGGGGCTACTCCTGCAGGGTCGTCGACCTCGTAAACCATGTTGCCCGTTTGCTCGTGAAGGAAGAAGTGAAAATGAGCTAATAGAATCCTTTAATAGAGCCGTTCCAGCAAGGAGTTGGGAGCGGCTTTTTTTGTTATTCTAAAACTGGTATTAATTGTATAAAATGGTAAGGATATGTTGCAAAAGATAGGCAAAAATTATATACTAAAAACCGTGAACTTCATATCCTGGCACTGGCTGCTTAAAGGGTTAGGACCTCTAGGACTAACTTTCCCCCGTGGCAGTTGCGGCCAGAAACGAAGGTATCAAATTCGTTTAAATGCTTGAAGGGGGAATTAAATATGAAAACTATCGGTCGTCATGTCATTTCGGAATTATGGGGCTGCGATTTAACAAAGTTGAACGATATGAATAAAATCGAGCAAATTTTTGTGGATGCTGCGCTAAGGTCGGGAGCGGAAGTAAGAGAGGTTGCCTTTCATAAATTCGCCCCGCAAGGAGTCAGCGGAGTCGTCATCATTTCTGAATCGCATCTAACGATTCATAGTTTTCCGGAGCACGGTTATGCAAGCATTGATGTGTATACTTGCGGCAACCTTGATCCGAACGTCGCAGCCAACTATATTGCTGATGCCTTGAATGCTCAAACAAAAGAAACCTTTGAGATTCCAAGAGGTATGGGGCCAGTAGCTGTAAGAAGGGTTCACGCCATGTAAATATTAATATTCAAAGTGGATGACGATTCGAAATCGCATCCTTTTTTTGACGGTAAATAATTGATCTCTGTTCGGGTAATTGTCTATTTTAAACAAATACTTGTCCAAATGGGCTTGTTTCTATAAGATAGAACTATAAAGAAAGGGACGGTGCTAATCGAATGATATGTCCAACTTGCTATCATAACGGGACAAGAGTGCTCGATTCCCGGCCTGCGGATGAAGGTCGTTCCATACGCAGGAGAAGAGAATGTGAATCGTGCGGTTACCGTTTCACTACTTTTGAGAAGGTGGAGGAAATTCCGCTGATTGTGGTGAAGAAAGACGGAGCCCGTGAAGAGTTTAGCCGTGAGAAAATCCTTCGCGGATTGATCAAGGCCTGTGAGAAACGCCATGTTGCCTTAAAAGAACTGGAAGATATCACAACAGAGGTTGAGAAGGAATTGCGAAACCAAGGCTTCTCTGAGGTGAAGAGCGATCATATAGGTGAGATGGTCATGGACCGTCTGGCAGAGGTTGATGAAGTTGCCTATGTGAGATTTGCTTCTGTTTATCGCCAGTTTAAGGATATCAACGTATTTATTAAGGAATTAAAGGAATTAATAAAAAAAGAAGATTAAAACAGAGCTGAAGGCAGTTTCTTTAGCTCTTTTTTGCCATTATCACTTCTTGTAGGCGAAAGGTTTGTAAACATGATGCAATATTCCTGGATGTTCGTAAACCCAAAAGATCGATATGTTGTCCTGTACAAGGATAAATTATCAGAGATGGACCATAAGGTTATTCAATACTTATACCAGCCCTTAATTGGCGGTCTTTCCATCTCCCTATACTTAACCTTTATAAACGAGGTGACGACCGGGACGATGTATTCAAAGCAGACCACGCATCGCTGGCTGATGGATGTCCTTGGGATGCCTCTTGATGAGATCTACCAATGCCGGAGAAGGCTTGAGGGGATAGGTTTATTAAAAACATATAAGAAGGCTACCGATGAAGGGAATGTCTTCATTTATGAGGTTCAAGCTCCGCTGACAGCGGAGAAGTTTTTCCATGATGATCTATTGCCAATCTACCTTCAGCAAAAGCTTGACAGCAGGCATTATGAGCGGCTGCTTACGATGTTTTCTGACAAGAAGATACCGGATGATTTTGAGGATGTTACTCACTCGTTTACGGATGTTTTTGAATCCGAATTCAAGAACCCGAAGGAATTGGCTGAGACCAAGAGAATTGGACAAAACCAGTTCTTTTCAAAGGAAGCAGGGGGGTACAGCGCCAATTTCATTGAACAATTCGATTTTGAATTATTATTTGCTTCCTTAAAGAGCAGCTTCATCTCGCGCAAATCCTTCACTCCGGCAGTCATGGAGGCAGTGGCGACTCTGGCTTATCTATATAAGATTGGGGTCATGGATATGAGCAAGCTCATTTTGCGCTGTCAGAATGAACATGAAGAGATTGATATAGATGAATTGCGCAAATGCGCCCGTGAGTTGTTCCTAATTAACCATGGCGAGGAGATGCCGGCAATTATCGAGCGTGTGCAGCCGGAATTTGAGCGGACGATTTTTGAACCGAAAACGCCTGAGGAGCATTTGCTCTATACATTTGAAACAACCTCGCCTCTTGAGTTCCTCGTCAGCTTGTCTGAGGGGGCGCTCCCATCTGAGAAGGACCTTGCCCTTGTCGAGAAGGTCATGGTCAATCAGAAGCTGCCGCCAGGTGTGGTCAATGTGCTTCTCCATTATGTGATGCTTCGTTCCGACATGAAGCTGCAGTCGAGCTATGTGGAGACAATTGCTTCCCATTGGGCCCGCAAAAAGATTACGACCGTAAGGGAAGCCTATGAAACAGCTAAGAGCGAGCATAAGAAATACCAGAAATGGGCCGATGACAAACAGAATAAGAACACAAAAACACCGAATCGCCGTGCGGCTTCATCCGGCAGGAAAGAGATGATTCCGGAGTGGATGGATGACAGCAAAAAGAAAGAACCAGCCGCTCAGACAGAGGATATTGCTGAGAGAGCACGCAGGCTGAAAGAGCAAATACAAGGCAATTCAAAACCAGGAGGTGAGTAAGCAGTGAAGAATATACAGGACTCTTTGAACAAGCTTGGGAATAGGGAGGGCTTCCAGAAAAGATGGGATGAAATGCGCAGTCTCGTCTTAAGCAACCCGGAGGTCCGAGCCTTCATACGCGAGCATGAGGATGAATTAACGAATGAAATGGTCGAAAAGAGCATGAATAAATTGTATGAATATGCGGCGCAAACGAAGACTTGTGATGAATGCCCGTCACTTGAAAGCTGCCGGAATATAATCGGCGGTCATATCCCTCGCTTGTTCATCCAAGGAAAGAGAATTGACGTATCCTATGAGCCATGCCGCAAGAAAATCCTCCATGAGGAGAAGAATCGCATGAAGAAGCTGATTCATGCAAGCCATGTGCCTAAAGAGATTGTCAATGCAACATTCGCCAATTTATATATTGATGAGTATGTAACCGAGGCGATGATCGAAGCGATTGAGAAGGCGAAGAATTTCGTGGATAATTACAAAAAAGGCATCTATAATAAAGGTCTTTATTTATACGGCGAATTCGGGGTCGGTAAAACGTATCTGCTCGGTGCCATCGCCAATGGCCTCTCAGAGGACGGTATTTCCTCTCATATCGTGTACTGGCCGGAATTCCTCCGTGAGCTGAAAGGTTCCTTTGCTGAGAACACCTTTAACCAAAAGATTGATGCCCTTAAAGAGGTTTCAGTCTTGATGATTGATGATATTGGTGCAGAAACGATGAGTGCCTGGGCGCGTGATGACGTGCTGGGACCGATTCTCCAATACCGGATGCATGAGAATTTGCCAACCTTCTTTACCTCGAATTTCAACTGGAAGGAACTTGAGCACCATTTCTCTTATACACAAAGAGGGGAAGAGGAACGTGTGAAGGGCAAACGGATTATGGAGCGTGTCCGCAACTTAACGACACCGGTAGAGATGGACGGAAAGAACCGAAGAGAATAGATGATAGAAGCTGCCCTTTATGGGCGGCTTTTTTTCATACCCATTCATTCTAAAGGAATGCATTGTCCCATATATATGGATTATAAAGTTTCGTTAAGTCTGGAGGGATTTGGTTGCTCACGGTGTATTTTGATTCACGGGAAGAACAAGCCTGCTGGCATGTTCGCTTGCAGAACAGTCGTCCAATCATCCAACAGGCAGTCTATCTGGCTGAGAATGATGGACAAACGTCTATCTCCTTCCGCCTTGAACCGAATCGGGAACAGGCAATCTGCCTTGCAGTGATAGAATTCCTATTTTCCTTCTTTTCTTCGTACCATTTGGAAAAGAGAATCAGGGAAATCATTCAGAATCGCTATTTCTATCAAGATGAGGATGAAGTGGAGCATATAGCGGAAATGGCTTTGCTGATGTGGGAGGGAGAGGTTGTTTATCATGGGGCGAATGATCTTCCTGAGAAATTAAGGGAAAGGGTTTCCCATTTATTTCGAGAAATTGTTTCTGAACAAGTCCCCTTTTCCTTTCAATCCTTATGGAATTTTCGGATGCGCGCCATTCAGGACGATTTTGTATCTCTCGTTGGGATAGCAATTGATGAGTATAAGCTCGAGCAGGATTACCAGGAGTTTATTTTCCTGCTTCGGGGACTGCTTGAGGTAAGAAGGCCTTTATTAGAGGAGGTCCATCTTGTATATGATGATGAGTTCTTCTTTTATAATCAGCATCTTCAATTAATTTCAAAGCGCAATCTGGCCAATGCCATTGACAGGAAGCTAATGGCGGAAAATCCGATGTTTATCGATTCCAATACAATCGCCCCTCTCGTATCCATGGCACCGCGCAAAATTTTCATTTATGCCGAGGATGAAGAAATCAGGATCATCCGTACATTGAAAAAAATCTTTGAGGAGCGGATCATTATTGCCCATCCTAGCTGTTTTGCTGAGCGGATGAAGGAAGCGGGAGAAAGAAGATAATTTTTATCCAGCCTTCTTGCTTTTGTCATCATAAGCTTTTATAATTACCTACATACCAAACCTCATATAGAAGATAAGTTATGATAAGGACATGGGCATTATCGAACGTACGCGTATTAGAGAGGGAAGCCGCTGGCTGAAAGCTTCCTCGCATGCTGAAATGCTTACCACCTTTGAACTTCAGTCAGGAACGCCCTCTTTTTTGGCTAGTATTGGCTGACGGAAGACTCCGTTAAAAGAAACTAAGTGTCGGCTTTTTATGCCGGAATTTGGGTGGAACCGCGGGTATTATGAATAAATCCATAACAGCTCGTCCCTTGAAATTATGAGGGGCGGGCTTTTTATTTTGCAAAAAAAAGGAGTGGCAGACATGGCCGAGAAAATTAACATTACATTTCCGGATGGTGCGGTAAAGGAGTATGACGCCGGAACAACAACTGAACAAATCGCATCCTCCATCAGTTCAGGCTTAAAGAAAAAGGCGCTTGCCGGTAAGGTGAACGGTGCCCTTTATGACCTGCGCAGACCAATCCTGGAAGATGCTTCTGTTGAAATCATCACACCAGACCAGCCGGAGGCGCTTGAGATCCTTCGCCACAGCACGGCCCACTTAATGGCGCAAGCGGTTAAGCGAATCTACAAAAACGTCAAATTCGGTGTAGGTCCTGTGATTGAAGGCGGATTCTACTATGATATGGATCTTGACGAATCCATCACACCGGAAGATCTTCCTGTGATTGAGAAGGAAATGAAAAAAATCATTAATGCGAACCTTGAGGTTGTGCGCAAGGAAGTCAGCCGCAATGAAGCGAAACGTCTCTTCGAAGAAATCGGTGATGAGTACAAGCTTGAATTGATTGATGCTATCCCTGAAGATGAGACAGTCACAATCTATGAGCAAGGCGAATTCTTCGATCTTTGCCGCGGCGTGCACGTGCCATCAACAGGAAAAATTAAGGAATTCAAATTGCTGAACATTGCTGGTGCATACTGGCGCGGAGACAGCGATAATAAAATGCTCCAGCGTGTATACGGTACAGCCTTCTTCAATAAAGCAGACCTTGATGAGCATCTACGCCTCCTGCAGGAAGCAAAAGAGCGTGACCACCGTAAGATTGGGAAAGAGCTTGACCTGTTCATGAACTCCCAATTGATTGGACAAGGCCTTCCATTATGGCTGCCAAAAGGTGCGACAATCCGCCGCGTCATCGAACGCTATATCGTCGATAAAGAGCAAAAGCTTGGCTACGATCATGTATACACACCAATCATGGGAAGCGTTGAGTTGTACAAAACATCCGGACACTGGGATCACTATCAAGAGAACATGTTCCCGACCATGGATATGGATAATGAGCAGCTGGTCCTTCGTCCGATGAACTGCCCGCACCACATGATGATTTACAAAAATGACATTCACAGCTATCGTGAGCTTCCAATCCGTATCGCTGAACTTGGCATGATGCACCGCTATGAAATGTCAGGTGCTCTTGCAGGCCTGCAGCGCGTGCGCGGAATGACATTGAATGATGCTCACGTATTCGTCCGCCCTGACCAAATCAAGGATGAATTCAAGCGCGTTGTGAATCTGATTCTTGAGGTATACAAAGATTTCGGCATGGAGAACTACTCCTTCCGTCTTTCTTACCGTGACCCGCAAGATACAGAAAAATATTTTGACGATGACGCAATGTGGGAAAGAGCGCAATCCATGCTGAAAGAGGCAATGGACGAGCTAGGCCTTGACTATTATGAAGCAGAAGGCGAAGCAGCCTTCTACGGACCGAAATTAGACGTTCAAGTAAAAACAGCGCTTGGAAAAGACGAAACACTATCCACTGTACAGCTTGACTTCTTATTGCCTGAACGATTTGATTTAACATACGTAGGAGAAGACGGCAAACAGCACCGCCCGGTCGTTATCCACCGCGGCGTCGTATCCACAATGGAACGCTTCGTAGCCTTCTTGATCGAGGAATACAAAGGAGCCTTCCCGACATGGCTCGCACCTGTACAGGTACAAGTCATCCCGGTATCTCCAGATGTACACCTTGACTACGCGAAGAAAATCGAGGAAGGCCTCCAAGCTGCCGGACTCCGCGTTGAAGTGGACCTTCGCGATGAAAAAATGGGCTACAAAATCCGTGAAGCTCAAATGCTCAAGATTCCTTACATGCTCGTTATCGGTGATCAAGAACAAGAAAACGGCCAAGTCAATGTCCGCAAATACGGCGAACAAAAATCCGAAGTTATGCCATTTGAAGAATTCCTGGAAATCATCAAAGGCGAATTGAAATAATGAACAGAGAAAGACCCAAATGCGTCGTACGCATTTGGGTCTTTCTTGTTCTGGAAGTATATCGGGAAAGGCAAGAGAAGCCAGACTATTCCCACCCTATGCCCATGCAAGGGGTATGAAGGATGGGGAAAGGGTGGACGAAAGATGGGGTTCGTCAGAGAAAGCCCATCCTTCGCCCATGCAAGAGGTATGAAGAATGGGGAAAGGGTGGTCAAAAGATGGGAGTCGTCAGAGAAAGCCCACCCTTCGCCCATGCAAGAGGTATGAAGGATGGGAAAAGGGTGGACGAAAGGTGGGGTTCGTCAGAGAAAGCCCACGCTTTGCCCATACAAGAGGTATGAAGGATGGGGAAAGGGTGGTCAAAAGGTGGGGTTCGTCAGAGAAAGCCCATCCTTCGCCCATGCAAGAGGTATGAAGGATGGGGAAAGGGTGGTCAAAAGATGGGGTTCGTCAGAGAAAGCCCACGCTTCGCCCGGGCAAGAAGTATTAAGGATGGGAAAAGGGTGGACGAAAGGTGGGAGTCGTCAGAGAAAACCCACCCTTTGCCCATACAAAGGATGGAACAATACCACGAAACCTGTTAATTACCCAATTTCAACAACCTTAAAACCTCTCAAACGAAATGTTTCTCAAAAAAATCTTGCCATCCATTTGTTTGTCTGATAGAATTGTTTTTGTTGTCATAAAGAACGAACGATTATTGACATGTTATTGGGCAATGTGTTATTATATTTTAGTGAGCAATATTTAATATAGCACTTATGAAAGAAGAAGCACCCGCTTCTCACCTGTATGGCACTCATGATGAGCAGCTGACTGGTTACGATTAGCTAATCTGACAGTATGTCTTATTATGGGCGGGTGTGTGTACACCGGTCTTTTTTATTGCCTAAAAAAGCTATATAAACTATTTTGCCCTAAAATTTTTGGAGGTGGCTTATTATTAGCAAACAAGACATGATCTTAAACGAAGGCATTCGTGCCCGTGAAGTACGTCTAGTTGATCAAAATGGTGAGCAGCTTGGAATCAAATCTCGCAATGAAGCTTTGGAAATCGCTTCACGTGTGAATTTGGACCTTGTACTGGTTGCACCGAATGCAAAGCCTCCTGTCGCCCGTATCATGGACTATGGTAAGTTCCGTTTCGAGCAACAGAAGAAGGAAAAAGAAGCAAGAAAGAACCAAAAGACAATCAGCTTAAAAGAAGTTCGTTTAAGCCCAACGATTGACGAGCATGACTTTAATACGAAGCTTCGCAATGCCATCAAGTTCCTTGAAAAAGGCGATAAGGTTAAAGCGAGCATTCGATTTAAAGGACGGGCTATTACCCATAAAGAAATCGGACAGCGCGTATTGGTCCGCTTTGCAGAGGAATGCAAAGAAGTGGCGTCTGTGGAAACAGCGCCGAAAATGGACGGACGCAGCATGTTCTTGATTTTAGCACCGAAAAACGAAAAGTAATGTTTCGAGGAGGAAAATTCCTATGCCAAAAATGAAAACTCACAGAGGCGCTGCAAAGCGATTCAAAAAAACTGGTTCTGGTAAGCTTAAGCGCAGCCACGCTTACACTAGCCACTTATTCGCTAACAAATCCACTAAAGCAAAACGTAAACTACGTAAAAGCGGAATGGTTAGCTCCGGAGATTTCAAACGCATTCGTCATCTTTTAGATAATATCAAGTAATTGAGAACGACTCAATTTTAGGAGGAATTTAGATATGCCACGTGTTAAAGGCGGTACAGTGACGCGCAGACGTCGTAAAAAGGTATTAAAGCTAGCTAAAGGTTATTTCGGTTCAAAACATACATTATACAAAGTTGCTAATCAGCAAGTAATGAAATCCTTGCAATATGCATTCCGCGATCGTCGCCAAAAGAAACGCGACTTCCGCAAACTTTGGATCACTCGTATCAACGCAGCAGCTCGCATCAACGGTCTTTCTTACAGCCGTTTAATGCACGGTTTGAAGCTTGCTGGTATCGAAGTGAACCGCAAAATGCTTGCTGACCTTGCAATCAGCGATGCAGCTGCTTTCGCTCAATTAGCAGAAACAGCTAAAAAAGAACTTAACAAGTAATTGTTTGATAAGGCGCTTCCGGATGGAGGCGCCTTTCGTTTATTCAGGGGGGATATCATCTATGTTCATGATTGCCTACATAGCTTTGATGAGCGTTGTGCTGCTTGTTATGATGAAGACAGATAAGGAGCGTGCGAGGCGGAATCAATACCGTATCAGCGAAAGGGCACTGTGGATAGCGGCGCTTCTTGGAGGGGCGATTGGCGGTGTGCTTGGCATGCAGCTGTTCCGGCACAAGACGAAGCATATTACCTTTCGGCTTGGGTTTCCAATATTGGCGCTTCTTGATGCAGCTATAATCGTCTTCGTCCTGTTTTAGATGGTTATTTTTGCGGGTGCTTGCATATATTGATAAAGAGTGAAGGTACAAGATTTTAGCAGCAAGACAGACAACTAAATGGGGTGTGACCGTGGGAGAAAACTATACAATCTTACTGGCCTTCATCGAGTCAGCTGGATATATGGCTCCTATCATGTTCGTGTTATTCCATGTGCTTCGCCAGCTTTTATTTATTCCGGTGGCCGTTGTTTGCCTGGCTGGCGGAATGTTGTTTGGCCCGCTGCTCGGGTCAGTATTATCGCTGATGGGCTTATGGTTATCATCTGTGGTCTTTTATTTCATGATCAGCAAAATGCCGTCCCTGCAGGAAAAGCTTAAACATTTAGATGAGAAGACGCTGAAATTTGGCGGAAGGATCAATGTGTTTCAAGCAAGTGTTCTTCGGTTGATTCCCTTCATCCATTTTCAGCTATTGAATTTTTATTTAATGGGCAATAGCCGCCGTTTTTCCAAATATGCAAAGGCTGTGTTTTGGACGAATATTCCGCTTGCCTTCTTTTATACAATCTTTGGTCATTCCATTGCGAGTTTCTCAGTGGAGATGGGCCTCATTATTCTCGTAGCCCTGGCTGGTTTAATCTTTTTTATGCGTGAGAAAAGGGTCATTATTAAGTGGAGCTCTTTCTTTGCGCATACGGAACGGTAAAGTCCTGCTGCCAAAAAAGGCGGCAGGGCTTTTTGTGTTGGTTAATATTTCTTGATCTATTGGGTTTGAATTGGTTATGGGAGTATGGGAAGATGAAGGTAGGACTGATTATTCTGTTAAATCAGCCGTTTAAAATAGAGAAGGACAGGTGTTGCTAATGTATGAGATTAAACGATATAAAGACGGTCATTATGATATATACGAATTGATTGATCCATCCTCAAAAGCATGGGTAAAGGCTGCTCCTGAGCGCGGCGGCATCATTATTGGCTATGGAGTTGAAAATACGGAGCTGCTGTACTTGAATAATGAGACCTTCCAGGATGAACAGGCGAATGTAAGAGGCGGGATCCCGGTCCTGTTCCCAATTGCCGGTCAGCTTGAGAATGGGCAGTATGAGTGGGAAGGAACCAGCTATACGATGAAAAATCATGGCTTTGCGCGCAATATGCCATGGGAGGTTGTCGAGAGCGGGGCATCGGATGATGAGGCCTTCTTGACGATTCGCTTGAAAAGCAATGAAGAGACGAAAAAATCGTATCCGTTTGATTTTGAGGTTGTTTATACATATCGTCTGCAGAATGGGATGCTTTCCATCGAGCAGGAATACAGGAATGAGTCAGATGTGGAGATGCCGGTCTATCCGGGATTTCATCCATATTTCAAAACGGCAGAGAAGAATCTTGCCTATTGCACCGATGCTAAAAGCTTCCTCGACTATAATGACGGGCAAGTTAAGCCAATCGAGGATGGTCTGAATCTCAATGGGAAGAAGGAATCTCTAGCCCTTCTTGACGCAGCCAAAAAAAGAATTGAGTTCCCGATACCGGAATTCTCTAAGTCTGTCTTGATGGAGTATGGTGAAGAGTTCCGCTATGTGGTCTTATGGACAGAAGCCGGGAAGGAGTTCGTTTGTGTGGAGCCTTGGTTTGCGCTTACAGGTGAATTCAATCGGAAGGAAGAATTAGCGTTCATTAAACCGAAAGAAGCATTAAAAACCTGCCTGTCCATTTCGGTTAAATAAAAAGCTGCCCGCGCACATGCGAGCAGCTCCAGTAGTAGTCTTATTGAGCGATTCTTTTTCTTTTATTCATGATTGTGACTAGCAAGAGTACTATGCTGATTGTGCCTGTTAAAATCATAAAATCATAAACCGGCTGGGTGAAGGGAATGGCAAACGAAAGGATAAACATCAAGCCAAGGGCAGACCATAGAGCCAATAAGGTAATGGTTAGTAATTGGTTCAAGCGAGAATCCGTATTCATGCCCGCTTCACTCCTCTCTGCTTCTACCTAATATACGTATTGAGTGAGCTATTGGTTTCAGATGAAAATGCGAGCAGCGAAGGAATGATTAACTGATTGATGCTGGTATAATGGAATCGGTCTCTTAATTGACATAAGGGCCTTGAAGCGGCTCTTCCCAATCCACTTCTGCTTCTGGATAATGAAGGTTGATTTGCTCTTGGATATAGAGCAGTTCATCTTTAGTCACGCAAGCTGCATCAGCGGGAGAGGCGGCTGAGATGAGGATGGAGCAGACAGACTCGGGATCGTTCCCATTCCTTAAGTATTTCTCTCCCTCAAATAGAAGACCTTTATAGGTAAGCGTAAAATTCTTGCGTGCATTATGCCTCTCATCCAGCAAGAAAAACTGGTTATGTTTCTGGGAGGAGTAAAGCTTGCGTTGTGGACTCAGAAATTGCTTGATTCCTTTATATAAGAAAAAGATGATGGTAGATAAGAGTGCCATCTTTAGAATAAGTACCATTTGTTTTACTTCCTTTCATTGCCATCTAGGTTTGTTACGAGTGAGACATGGAAAAGTTTCGGGTTGGGTACGATTTTGTTACTAAAAAGGATAAGTAGAGGCTGATGTAGAAAAATACATATGAAATGTTAATGGAAGGAATGATGAGCATGACGAAATTGGATGAAACGCTCTCAATGCTGAAGGAATTGACGGATGTAAATGGTATCGCCGGCAATGAAGCGCAGCCGCGAGAAGTGATGAAAAAAATGATTGAGCCATATGCAGAGACTATCACGCTTGACGGTATCGGCTCCTTGATCGCTGAGAAGAAAGGGGATGAGAGCGGTCCGCGTATCATGGTGGCAGGACACTTGGATGAGGTCGGCTTCATGGTAACCCGTATCGATGAGAAAGGCTTTATCTTCTTCCAGACAATTGGCGGCTGGTGGTCCCAAGTTATGCTATCCCAGCGTGTAACGGTCACCACTTCAAAGGGGGAGGAAATTACAGGCATCATCGGTTCAACTCCACCGCATGTTCTTCCGGTTGAGGCAAGAAAGAAACCGGCAGATATTAAGGATATGTTTATCGATATCGGCGCGGCTAGCCGCGAGGAAGCAATGGAGTGGGGTATCCGTCCTGGCGATATGATTACGCCATATTTTGAATTCACGGTGATGAAGAATGAGAAGATGCTGATGGCAAAAGCATGGGACAACCGAATCGGCTGCGCAATCGCCATTGAGGCTATGAAGCGTCTGAAGGATGAAAAGCACCCGAATATTTTCTATGGTGTCGGAACCGTTCAGGAGGAAGTCGGCTTGCGAGGAGCGAAAACAGCTGCCGCGGCTGTGAAACCGGATATTGCTATCGCGGTTGATGTCGGCATCGCTGTAGACACACCGGGATTATCTGAAAAGCATGGAATCGCCAAAGCAGGAGACGGTCCAGGACTTGTCTTATATGATGCCAGTTTGGTTGCCCATAAAGGGCTGCGTGAATTCATTGAGGGTGTTGCCGAGGAGATGAATATCCCGTACCAATATGACCATATCCCGGGTGGCGGTACAGACGCGGGCTCCTTCCATCTAGCAGGAACAGGCGCTCCTTCAATCGCGATTACAATCCCAACACGCTATATCCACTCTAATGCGGGGATATTGAATCGAGATGATTTTGAAAATGCGGTCAGCCTCATTGTTGAACTCGTTAAGCGCCTTGACCGTAAAGCAGTAGACCAAATTAAATATAGCTAAAAAAACGATGATGGAGTGGTAGCTCCATCATCGTTTTTCAATGCTTTAGCGCTGTCTCAAGCAACCCTAGCATCTCATGTTTCTCATCATCTGAAGCTTTCTGCCAAATCAGTTCAAATAACACGCCGAGCCCTGGAAGCATTTTTTCCTCTCCGGATTGGATGGCATCGACGATGGTTGCTTCTAGTTCTTGCTGCGAATTTCCGGAGACATTATGAATGATGGCATTACGTAAATTTAGATTCATGTTCATTCCTCCAAAGTAGTCTTTATGATAGTTTTGCTATTCTTTCCTGTTTCTATGTATACAAAATCGGCTATAATGGAAGAACGTTAATGAAGAAGGTGAAGGAAAGTTGAAATATATCGAATCAATGCAGAATGCGCGCGTGAAGCAATGGAAGAAGCTTCTTGGCAAGAAGGAACGGGATAAAAGCCGGAAGTTTCTTGTTGAGGGCTTTCATCTAGTAGAAGAGGCACTTAAGAACGGCCTTGTGGAGGATGTCATCCTTAAGGAGGGGACGGATCTGCCGCTGAAATGGAATTTGGAATCCGCCGACCTGTTTACAGTACATAATGAAGTGTTTGCTGCACTCGCGGATACGGATACACCGCAAGGAATTATTGCGGTGTGCCATAAGCCTCGCTTTGAACTTGAGGAGGGGGACCTGAAAACGGTCTTGCTCATTGACCGCGTACAGGATCCGGGCAATATCGGTACGATGATCCGCACGGCTGATGCGGCCGGGTTCAGCGCCGTTATCCTTGGAGATGGATGCGCAGACCCGTACAGCCCGAAAGTTGTTCGTTCCACACAAGGAAGTCTGTTCCATCTTCCTATCCTAAAAGGAAATCTAGGAGATTGGATAGAACGGCTGCAGGCAGGCGGGGTAAAAGTATTTGGTACGGCCTTGCAAGGGGCAAAGCCTTACCGGGAGATTGAGCGCGCTGACCGTTTTGCGCTCCTTGTCGGAAACGAGGGGAGCGGGGTAAGCACGGAGCTCTTGCAAAAAACAGACCAGAATGTATACATTCCTATCTATGGAAAAAGTGAATCCTTGAATGTGGCTGTTGCAGCCGGCATTCTTATGTATGGGCTAAAGAATTAATTTTTCGCTGAGGGTTTGAAACGCACGAGAAATTCGATTATAATGAAACAATAAAAATTGATGATGAAAAGCGAAGATGGAGAACAAGTAATTGTTTCATGATAAGGGCTGAACCAGGGAGAAAATGCCGATGACTGAAAGCATTTTTAGAAGCCGGAAGCAATGAATTCACCTCCGGAGCTGCAACCGGGACCGCTTGAGCGTAAAGGTTTGCCGGCATGAAAGCCGTTATGAAATGAAGCGAGCATACCCTTCTTAAGGTGTGCTAACAAGGGTGGTACCGCGACTCATAACCTCGTCCCTTTTTTAGGAGACGGGGTTTTTTGTGTTTTCATTTAATTTCATCATATTGACCAATTAGGAGGATGTATCATGCAAGAAAAATTACAAGCATTGCAGCAGGAAGCCTTGCAAAAAGTCACTGACGCAGCTGATTTGAAAGCGTTGAATGATGTCCGTGTTGCTTATCTTGGCAAGAAAGGGCCGATTACGGAAGTATTAAGAGGAATGGGCAGCCTTTCAGCGGAAGAAAGACCGAAGCTTGGCGCTTTAGCCAATGAGGTTCGCGCGGCAATCACAGCGGCCATTGAGGAGAAACACGCAGCTCTAGAAGAGGAAGCGGTGAATCAGCAGCTTGCGGCAGAAAAGATTGACGTTACCCTTCCAGGTGCACCTGTCAGAAAGGGCAATCATCATCCGCTCACAAAAATCACTGAGCAGCTTGAGGACTTATTCCTTGGCATGGGCTACACGATTGCGGAAGGCCCTGAAGTGGAGCAGGATTACTATAACTTTGAGGCGTTGAATCTGCCGAAGAGCCACCCGGCAAGGGATATGCAGGATTCCTTCTATATCACAGAAGAGATCTTGATGCGTACCCATACATCCCCAGTGCAGGCCCGCACAATGGAGAAGCATGAAGGAAAAGGCCCGGTTAAGATTATTTGTCCAGGTAAAGTATACCGCCGTGACAATGATGACGCGACACACTCTCATCAATTCATGCAAATTGAGGGACTTGTCGTGGATGAAAATATTACGATGGCTGACTTAAACGGCACGCTCGAGGTATTCGCGAAGAAATTCTTCGGTGAAGATCGTGAAATCCGCCTTCGTCCAAGCTTCTTCCCATTCACGGAGCCTTCTGTTGAGATGGACATCTCCTGCAAAATCTGCGGCGGCAAAGGCTGCTCCGTATGTAAGGGAACAGGCTGGATTGAAATATTAGGAGGCGGCATGGTTCACCCGAACGTGCTTGAGATGGCTGGCTTTGATTCCAGCAAATACACTGGATTTGCCTTTGGCATGGGTGTAGAGCGTATTGCGATGCTGAAATACGGCATTGATGACATTCGTCATTTCTATACAAATGATGTTCGCTTCACCAGCCAGTTTCACTGCCACGAGTAAAGAATGAGTCAGGAGGAAAAATCATGTTCGTATCATATAAATGGTTACAAGAGTATGTTGATTTAGATGGAATCAGCGCACAGGAATTAGCAGAGAAAATTACACGCAGCGGGATTGAAGTAGAAGGTGTGGAAGCGCCGGCAGAGTCAATCACAAACGTTGTCATTGGTCATGTATTGCAAAAAGAACAGCACCCGAATGCAGATAAATTAAGTGTCTGCCAGGTTGATGTCGGTGAAGAGGAGCCAATCCAGATCGTCTGCGGCGCACCGAATGTGGCAGCAGGCCAAAAAGTGCCGGTTGCCCGTGTGGGAGCTGTTCTTCCAGGCAATTTCAAAATCAAGAAAAGCAAGCTTCGCGGGGAAGCATCTAACGGGATGATTTGCTCCCTTCAGGAGCTTGGCATTGAAGCGAAGGTTGTTGCGAAGGAATATTCAACAGGGATTTTCGTATTCCCAAGCGATGTCGTGCCTGGAACGAATGCACTTGAAGTGCTTGGTTTAGATGACGCCATCCTTGAGTTAGGACTTACGCCAAACCGTTCTGATTGCTTGAGCATGCTTGGCGTCGCTTATGAAGTGGCAGCCATCCTTGGCAAAGAAGTGAAGCTTCCAGAGGTATCTGTATCCGGTTCCGGGGAAAAAGCTTCAGATTACATTTCCGTAAAGGTTGAAGCAAAGGAACAAAATCCTTTATACATCGCGAAAGTCATCAAGGATGTCAAAATTGGACCATCTCCATTATGGCTGCAATCCATCCTTATGAAGAGCGGCATCCGCCCGCATAATAATGTCGTCGACGTGACGAACTATATCCTTCTTGAATACGGTCAGCCGCTTCATTCCTTCGACTATGACCGTCTAGGATCAAAAGAGATTGTCGTACGCATGGCCCATGAAGGCGAGAAGCTTGTGACACTTGACGAAGCAGAGCGCACGCTTACGCCAGATCATTTGGTTATTACAAATGGCCAAGAACCAATCGCACTTGCAGGTGTGATGGGAGGAGCAAACTCAGAGGTTGTGGATGAAACAACGACTGTTCTTCTTGAAGCAGCTTATTTCGCAGGCGGCCCAGTGCGTAAAGCATCCAAAGATTTCGGCTTGCGTTCTGAAGCAAGTGCTCGTTTTGAAAAAGGGGTAGACCCGAACCGTGTTCGCACAGCGGGCGATCGTGCAGCTGAAATGATTGCCGAGCTTGCAGGCGGAACCGTGCTTGACGGCTATGCAGAAGTGGATGAGCTAAATGTTGAACCAGC